>NZ_JBKGTW010000030.1:0-25749 GCF_046546535.1 Neisseria sp. WLZKY-1 | reverse complement strand
AAAAAGCACAGCAAGGTTGGACACCTTGCGAGCATTTTTGACGCGGCAGGCGGGTATTTTTTGCCAAAAACACCGCCGCAACGCTGATTGTCAACAGACCCTAGCAGGGAGGCCGTCTGAAACCGGATTTCAGACGGCCTCAAAAGCATCATAAAGGAAGGCCGTCTGAACATTTCAGACGGCCTCCACCCCCCCCCAGCGCGCCATGACCCCAACCGCCCTTCCCTTCTCCCCCCTCGACATTCCGATTTCCGGCACCGCCCTCATCGAAGCCTCGGCCGGCACGGGAAAAACCTACGGCATCGCCGCCCTGTTCGCCCGCCTGATCCTGCTGGAAAAAATGCCGGTGGACAAAGTGCTGGTCGTCACCTTCACCAAAGCCGCCACCGCCGAATTGAAAACCCGCCTGCGCGCGCGGCTGGACGAAGCCCTGCGCCGTTTGCAGGGAACGGATTTGCCCGAGGAATCTGACGAATTCATGAACGGCCTGCTGCAACGCGCGCTGGAACAAGAGCCGCGCGAGCGCCTGCAACTGCGCCTGAAAGCCGCTCTGTCGCAGTTTGATGCCGCCGCCATCTACACCATCCACGGCTTCTGCCGCCGAGTGCTCGGCGACTACGCCTTCCTCTGCCAAGTCCCCTTCGACACCGAACTCGACGAGAACGGCAAACGCGAGCTGTACACCTACGCGCAGGATTTCTGGCGGCTGCACGTCGCCGATAACGGGCGCCTCGCCCGCCTCGTCTTCCGTGCCAAACTCCTGCCCGACGCGCTGTTGGACGAACTCTCGCCCTACCTCGCCCGCCCCGCCCTCACGTTCAGACGGCCTGACGGCAACATCCTGCCCGAAGCGGAAAAACAGGCGCAGAAGGTATGGGACACGCTGAGAGAAAAACTGCCCGAGCTTGCCGCAACCTTCTGGCGCGTGCATCCGTCATTAAGCGGCAGCAAATTCAACAAAGACAAGTATGAAATCAAATTCGCCGAGCTGGCCGCGCTGGCCGAAAGCGAAGAGATGCCGTCTGAAAAACTGGTGCAGCTGCTGGCTAATACCAAAGGCATCAGCGTTTTCGCCCCCGAATACCTCGAAGCCGCCGTCAAAAAAGGGCAAAACCCCGCCGCCGCCGACCTTGCCGACCTCACCCTGCTGCACGGCGCCCACCAAGCCGCAGAAAACCTGCTGGCCGCCGAACATCAGGCGCTGATCACCCTGCAACTGGACTTTCTGCAATACGTGCGCGAAAGCGCCGCCGAAAAACGCCGCACGCGCACCGGCCGCAGCCCCGACGAGCTGCTGCTCGACGTCTACCACGCCCTCACCGCAGGCACACACGCCGAAACGCTGGCCGACACCGTGGCGCACAACTGGCCGGTCGCCCTCATCGACGAATTCCAAGACACCGACCCGCTGCAATACGAAATCTTCCGCCGCATCTTTATCGAGCGGCGGCGGCCGCTGTTTCTCGTCGGCGACCCCAAACAGGCGATTTACGCCTTTCGCGGTGCCGACATCTACGCCTACCTGCAAGCCGCCGCCGACACGCCGCAACACTACACGCTGGCGCGCAACTTCCGTAGCCACCGCCGCCTGACCGAGGCGACGGCGCGCCTGTTCACACAAAAAAAACGTCCCTTCGTGCTTGAGCGCATCGGCTATCCCGAAGTCGAAGCCAACCGAGCCGACAGCCGCCTCAGCCCGCCGCAGGCCGCTCTCAACATCCGCTGGCTGCACGAGCAAGGCGAAGACGCGCCCGACAAAGCCCTCCTGCGCCAACGCGCCGCCGACTACTGCGCCGACGAAGCCGCCGCCCTCATCAACGCGGGCGCACAAGGCTGTCTGAAATACCGCGGCGCCCCCGTGCAGCCCGGCCACATCGCTATCCTCGTCCACAGCCACAAGGAAGGGCAGCTCGTCAAACGCGCCCTGTCCGCACGCGGCATCGCCGCCGTTTCCGTACAGCGCGAATCCGTTTTCAAAAGCGTCGAAGCCCAAGCCCTCGCCGCCCTGTTGGCCTTCTGGCTCGAACCGCAGCGCACCGGCCTGCTGCGCTTCGTGCTCGGCAGCGTGCTGTTCGGCCACACCGCCGCGCAAATCGCCGAGCTGAACGGCAGCGAAGCGCGTCTGTCCGAACACACCGCAGCCGCCGCAGCCGCCCGCGAAACCTGGCAGAGGCAGGGCATTTTTGCTGCCCTCGCCGCCTTTGCCGCACAACACGGCATCGAAACGCGCCTGCTGCGGGAGGGCAACGAACGCAGCCTTACCAATTTCTGGCAGCTGGCCGAACTGCTCGCCGCCGAAGACGAAGCCGGGCACACCCCCGCCTCGCTCCACCAGTGGCTCTTGCAGACGATGCAGGACGACAACGCCGCCGAACACCACCTGTTGCGCCTCGAAAGCGACGAAGCCCTTGTCAAAATCGTCACCATCCACGCCTCAAAGGGTTTGCAATATCCCTTCGTTTTCTGCCCCTTCTCGTGGGACACCAGCGAAGCGCCCCCCGACAGATGGCACGTTCTTCACCGCGCAGACGGCAGCGAACTTCTGGAATTGAGCCAGCTCGACGAAGCCGACCAAAACCAACTGGCCGACGAAGACTTGGGCGAGCGCCTGCGCCTGCTCTACGTCGCCCTCACCCGCGCCGAAGAACAGCTTACCGTCTACGCCGCCCGCTGCCGCAGCACCCCGCGCAACACCTTCGCCTACCTGCTCGAAAGAGCGTCCGACAGCAGCCGCGCCGCCGTTCAGACGGCCTACGAAGAAGAAAAAGACGGCCAAAGTGCCATGCTGCGCCGCAACTGGCTGCGCTGGATAGAAAGCGCCCCCGCCGACAGCGGCGTCCTCTGGCACGAAGGCGCGCCCGTCAGCGCCGCCGCCGACAGCCGTAGCCGCAGCACACACACCTACCGCGCCGCCGAATACCCGCCGCGCCGCTTCGAACTCGTGCGCTTCACCAGCTTCACCGGCCTCACCCGCCGCATCTCCCACCACCGCGCAGCCGCCGACGAACTCCAACCCGCCCTCGATCAGGCCGAATCGGCCGCCGCGCCGCCTGTCCCCGCGTCCGACGAAAGCGGAATGTTCGACCTTTTCCATTTCCCGCGCGGCACGGAAGCGGGCGTCTGCCTGCACGAAATCCTCGAACAGCACGACTTTTCCCGCTCCGCCGCCGAACAAAGCACCCGCATTGCCGACACCCTCGAACGCTACGGCTTCCCCGGACAATGGCTGGAAGCCGCCTGCACCGCCGCCGACCACGCCGCCGCCGCCGATCTCGGCGCAGGTGACACCCTCGCCACCCTGCCCGCCGCCAACCGCCTCGCCGAAATGGGCTTCGTCATGCACTTCGAGCGCCTCGACTTAGGCCGTCTGAAAACAAGCCTCGCCGCCGCCGCTCTGCCCCCCGTCTGCCTTGCTACCGCAGAACATCTCGACTTCGACACCCTGCAAGGCTTTCTCAACGGCTTTATCGACATGACCTGCCTGCTTTCAGACGGCCAACCCTGCGTGATCGACTACAAATCCAACCACCTCGGCAACCGCCCCGACGACTACGCCCCCGCCGCCCTCGACGCCGCGATGGCCGAACACCACTACTATCTGCAAGCCTGGATCTACGCCCTGGCCGCCGCCCGCTACCTCAAACAGCGCGGCCGCCTCGTGGAAACCGTCCGCGTCCGCTATCTTTTCCTGCGCGGCCTGAACACGGAAAACCGCAACGGCATTTGGCAGTGGGACATTGCTGCGGAACACCTCGCCCCCTGGCTGTAAGGCGTCTGAAAGCAAGAAGGCCGTCTGAAACCTGTTTTCAGACGGCCTGTTCACGAAACGGCAGACGCCGTTCAGCTCCAAAAATAGCGGACGAAATGGAAGAACACCGGCGCGGCGAAGCAGACCGAATCGACGCGGTCGAGCATGCCGCCGTGGCCGCTGATCATATTGCCCCAGTCTTTGACGCCGTAGTCGCGTTTGATGGCCGACATCACCAGTCCGCCGAAAAAGCCCATCAGGCAGATAACGAGGCCGAAGCCCGCCGCCTGCCAGCCATTGAAAGGCGTAATCGGCGCCATCAGCGCGGCAAGCAGCGTGGCCGAGGCAATGCCGCCCACCGTGCCGGACACGGTTTTTGAGGGCGAAAGCGAGGGCATGATTTTCGCGCCACCGATGAGTTTGCCCCAAACATACTGCAACACGTCGGATGCCTGCACCACGGCAATCAGGAATATCAGCAGCAGGATATTGTTGCCGCTGTCGAAACCGTCGAGCTGCAAAAACATCAGCGCGGGCACGTGCGACAGGCAGCAGATGCAGATCATCGCCATCCACTGCGTTTTCGCGGCACGCGCCAGAAAATCGTCGGTCTGCCCGCTCATCCCCGCGATAATCGGCAGCAGCAGAAAGCCGTAGATCGGGATAAAAATGGCAAACAGGCCGTACCACTCCTTCCACACCAAATAATACTGCACGGGCAGCAGCACATAAAAACAGGTCGCCATGCTGTAATAATCGCTGCGGCGGCGGTAGATCAGCGTCATGAATTCGCGCAGGGCGGCAAAGGAAATGAGGAAAAACAGCACCACCGTCCCCGTTTTGCCGAACCAGAAAGCCGCCAGCAGCACCAGCGTCATCAGCCACCAGGCATAGATGCGCGCGTTCAGATTGGCGATAACGGCGTTGTCCGCGCCTTTTTTGCGTTTGAGCCCTTGCCCGACAAACGAAGCGAGCAGCAAAACGGTGAAAACGGCGGTGAAAATATAACCCGCCTGCGGAACCAGCCCGGCGGCTGCGGCGTGTGCGGCCATGATGTTGTTCCTCTATATAAAAGCGGCGGATTATAGCCGAAGCAGGCGCGGAAAAAACGGCGCATTGTCCACCGCCGCGCTGAAAAACGGCGTGGACAGTTTGTGGATAAACTGCCTTTTCCCTTGATGCGGCGGAAGATTTTTTTACTGCCTGTTTTTTACGCAGATTGACGGCTATAATGCGCGCCCGTTTGATTATGAAGATAAGGAAACAAACATGACTCTTGCCTACTGGTGTGTTCTCGCCGCCGCGCTGCTGCCTCTGGCCTGCGCCATCTATGCCAAAAAAGCGGCGGGCTTTGACTTTGCCCGCGACAACGGCGACCCGCGCGCCTTCCTCGCCAAAACCCAGGGCGCGGCGGCGCGTGCCGATGCGGCGCAGAAAAACGGTTTCGAAGCCTTCGCCCCCTTTGCCGCCGCCGTCATCATCGCCCACGCCACGGGCAACGCTTCGCAAACCGTCGTCAATATCTGGGCGGTGCTGTTTGTCGTGTTCCGCGTGCTGTTCACACTCTGCTATATCGCGGGCGAAGCACGCCTGCGCTCGATGATGTGGGCGGCGGGCTTTATCTGCGTGCTCGCGCTGTTTGTTGCGGCGGCCTAAGTCTGAAATCTTGCGGACGATGTTTCAACAGAGTTTGCAAACACAAAAGGCCGTCTGAAAGCGGATGCTGCTTTCAGACGGCCTTTTGCCCGCAAAATCCGTATAATCCGCCCCTTTCCTTTTTCCCCGTCCGATATGCACGCCCGTTCCGTTCCGAAAAACCTGCGCCGATGGCGGCAACGCCCCTTTTTGCGCCGCATCACCCTGCCTGCCCACACGGTAGACTGTCCCGAATGCGGCCTGCGTACCGCCGTGCCGGAACTCAAACAGGGGCATCAGGCCGACTGCCCGCGCTGCGGCCACGAGCTGGTGCGGGTGGAAAACCGCCCCTTCGTCACGCCGCTGGCGCTGGCCTCTGCCGCGCTGGTGCTGCTGCTGTGCGTGTACGGCAGCATGTTCATGACCGTGTCGATGATAGGCGTGAACGAGCGCCTGACCCTGCCCTTTATGCTCGAAGTGCTGGTTTTGCAGGATTTCGGCTTTCTCGCCGAAGTAATGTTTGTCTTCACCTTCGGCCTGCCGCTGCTGTTTCTGCTGCTGTGCCTGTATGTTTACGCTGCTTTGCAGATCAAGCGCCCGCTGCCCGGCTTGATCGCCGCCACGCGCACCATGGTGCGCCTGCGCGAATGGGTGATGGCCGATGTGTTCCTGATTTCCACGCTGGTGGCCTACATCAAGCTGGGCGACGTGGTAAACGTTGCCTTCGGCGCGGCCTTCTGGCTGATGTTTCCAATGGTGCTGCTGCTGCTGCGTACCACGCAGGCCGTGCCCGAACACTGGGTTTACTACCAAATCCACCGCCTGCACGGCCACACTACCGTCTATGCCGACACCGGCGGCAAAACCTGTTGCAGCCGCTGCCGCTGGTTCGGGCCGTCTGAAGAAAGCCACTGCCGCGTCTGCGGCACTGCCCTCTTCGCCCGCCGCCCCGGCAGCCTGCGCCTGTCGCTGGCCTTCCTCTTGGCCGCCGCCGTGTTCTACATCCCCGCCAACACCCTGCCCATCATGATTTCGTCCAACCCCACCGTCACCGAAGTCAGCACCATCATGGGCGGCATCCTCTTTATGTGGGACAGCGGCGACCGTGCCATCGCGGCGATTATTTTCAGCGCCAGCGTCGTGATTCCCGTGCTGAAAATCTTCATCATGGGCTTTTTGCTGCTGTGCGCGCGCTACGGCGTGCCATGGGACATCAAAAAAGTGTCGCTGCTTTACCGCATCACGGAAAAAATCGGCCGCTGGTCGATGATCGACATCTTCGTCGTCATCATCCTGATGAGCGCCTTCCACACCCCCATCGCCCGCGTCACCCCCGGCCCCGCCTCGCTCTACTTCTGCCTTGTCGTCCTGCTCACCATGCTCTCCGTCCACTTTTTCGACCCGCGTCTGTTGTGGGACAAATACGAAGCGGGCGAAACCTGGACAGGCACACGGCTGAAACTTCCGAGGCCGTCTGAAAACGCAGCTTCAACGAAGTGAAAACCCGCCCGCGCGGGCATAACGCCGTTTGGAAACCAGCGCCAAGGTTTCCGTCCACATACACACAAAAAGGCCGTCTGAAAAGCAAAACAGCTCTTTCAGACGGCCTTTTCGTTTCTTTTCAGACGGCCTTTACCTCCCGTCTTCCTCCCACCCGCGCAAACGTGCCTGCACCCGTTCGAGCTCGCGGCGCAGGCGGGCGATTTCGTCCAAGGCCTCGTCGAACTCGGTGCGGGAAACGGCAGCCGTTTGGCGCGGCACGGCGAAACGTTCGGCGGCCTGTTTCACGGCGGCAGCGGCGCGTTCGGCGGACGGCGAGGCGGCGGCTTCGGCCAGTATCTGCCGCAGGTCGGCGGCGGACAGGCGCAGGCCGGAGAAGGCGGCGAGCAGGTTGAAACCCAGCGGCAGGTCGCCTTCAACAGCGATGTCACCGAAACCCGGGCGGCGGCCGTCAAAAACGGCGTCTATCAGGCTGCGGCGCAAAACCAGAACGGCATCGGCGGGGCGGCCGCACGCTTCCAGCAGGCCGTCGGCGGTGAAGCGGCCACGTAGTTGTAGGCCGCTGGCGCGTACGGCGAAAACCAGGCCGTTGTAACCGGCCAGCGTGTCCCGCACGGCGGGATTCTGGCGGATGATGCGGTTGGTAAGAGAAATCAGGGGCATGGTTGCTTTCAAAGGCCGTCTGAAAAAACAGGCAGCCTGTTTTTATCGGTTGCTATAGTGAAACAAAATAGAAAATCTACGGCGTTGCTGCGCCTTGCCGTACTGCTTGTACTGTCTTTGGCTTGCTGCCTTGTATCTTTTCTATTTTGTTTCACTATATGCCGCCTGCCGTTTGCTGCGGGAAACGGCAGGCGGGGATGTTTATCGGGAAGCCGTCCCCGTATTTTCAGACGGCCTAATGTCTGTTTACTCGGGCATCAACCGCGTGCGTTGCTGCGCGGCACGCCCTAAGGGCTGTTGACATTCAGCTTGCGAGACGGTTTTTTGAGTAAAAAATGCCCGAATGCAAGGAAAAAAGCGCAGCAAGGTTGGACACCTTACGAGCATTTTTGACGCGGCAGGCGGGTATTTTTTGCCAAAAACACCGCCGCAAGGCTGATTGTCAACAGACCCTACGCGGAGGCCGTCCTCGCCTTCGCGGGGATGACGTTTCTGAAAACGGGTTGGGCTGTATTTCAGACGGCCTTTTTGCGGCCGCGCCGTCCGATCAGGAAGCCTGCCGCTGCGGCGGCCAAAACGGCTGCCGCGCCGCCGCCGAGGAGCAGTTTGCGTTGGGCGGCGAGGACGGGATTGTCGAACATGTTGACGGAGTAGTGGAAGTCGGCGATGAGCCAGCGGCCGTCCTGCCGCACGAGGGTGGCGCTCCATTTGGGTTCGACCGTCCAGGTTTCGCCGCCCGTCAGGCGGTAGCGGTCGCTGCTGCTGCCGAAGGCGACGGCGGTATTGCCGTGGTAGAGGTGGGAGAGCTGCTCTACTTTGAATTCGGCTTCTATGCTTTGTACGACGGGATTCGCGCCGCCGAGCATTTTGTCGTAGTAGGCGCGGATGCCGTCTTTGCCGTGAACGCGGTCGCCGTTCATGGTGGTGAAGACGACGTCGTCGGCAACGTGGGCAAGCAGGGTATCGAGGTCGCGTTGGTTGAGGGCCTGCTGCATGGTGTCGCGCAGGGCGCGCAGTTCGTTGTGCAGGGCTTCGCTGTCGGCATTTTGTGTGTTTTGCACGGCGGCGGTGTCGGTTTGTGTGTCGGCAAACGCGGGGGCGGCGGCCAGCAGGGCGAGGATAAGGGCGGCGGTGCGGGTCATGGGTTTTCCTTGGCGGTTTCGTCGGCGTTTTGTTTGCAGAAACGTCATTCCTGCGAAGGCGGGAACGGCCTGATGCCGGGGCAGGTATAGGCCGTCTGAAAGGGCGGCACGGAAGTGTTTTCAGACGGCCTGGTTTCTATCAGGCCGCGTGCGCCGTTCGGACAAGCCTTGCGCATGGATGTCACCTGAAAAGCTCAGTCGGGCAGGACGGAAAACTTGTCCCAATGGCTGCGGACGTAGGCGGCGGCGGTGTCGAGATCGGTTTCGGCGGCGTCGTAATAGTCGCCGTCGGCTTCTTCAAAGTGGGGGAAGCGTTTGCGCAGGGTGTCGTCGTCGGCATCGTGTTCCGCCGCTTCTTCGATGGCGGCGCCGTGTTCGGCGTAGAGTGCGGCGGCGGTGTCGAGAACGCGCGCTGTGGCTTTGATTTTCCAGCGGCGCAGGCTGTCGGCGAGCGGGTTGTCGAAGATGTAGCCGCCGTAGCCGCCTGCGATCAGGCGAATGAAGCCGCCTTCTTCCATCTGGCTGTCGAGGTAGACGTAGGCCAGCAGGGTGTTTTGTTCGTCGGTGAGGCGGCCGATGGCGTCTTCGCCGTGCTGTTCGAGCCAGGCGAAACAGTGGTCGGCTATGGTGTAGAGGAAGACGGCGGCTTCGGTGTCGTCGGGGATGGGCAGGATGTTCATGTTTCAGACGGCCTTTGGCGGGTCGGTCGGGCTCAGACTTCGATGCGGTTGGGGGTGAAGGTTTCCCATTTGTTGCAGGCAGGACAGTGCCAGAAGAAGACTTGCGATTTGAAGTGGCAGTTGCGGCAGCGGTACATCCAGTTTTTCTGCAACTGGCGGCCGACGACGCCGCGCATCATGTCGGCATCGGCTTTCCAAGCGGGGTTGAGGCCGGAAATTTGCAGGCCGAGCAGGCGGTAGACGCCGTTGAGGTCGGGCTTGGCGCGCACGAGTTCGGCCAGGGTTTCGTTGGCTTTCTGTTCGCCGTAAAGCAGCAGGGATTTGTCGTAAATGACATTGAGCAGGTCGAGATGGGGAAAGGTTTTCATGTAGCCGATTAAGACGGCCAGACCTTCTTCGGCGCGGTTTTGCGCGTCGTAGGCGTCGTAGATGCGCTCGCCCGCCATGCCCAGATAGGCGTAGTTTTGCTTTTCGATGGCGCCGTAGGCTTCGGCGGCGGCCGCGTGGTTGCCAAGTTTTTGTTCGAGATCGCCGAGGATGATGTTGGCGCGGCTGCATTTGCCGTTGGCGGACAAGGCCGTCTGAATGTGGTGGCGGGCGGCGTCGTAATCGGAACGGAACAGGGCGGCCTGCGCCATTTCGCAATGGAACTGGGCGATTTCAAACTGGTAGGTCTGCTCGTCGCGGCTGAGTTTGCGGGCGGTATCGACGGCCTGCTCCCAGTCCCTGTCCTGCTGGTAGATGTGCAGCAGGTGTTCGCGCGCGCCTTTGGCCATGTTGCCGTCTTCGAGGGCGAGGAAAATCTGTTCGGCGCGGTCGACCAGTCCGGCGCTCTGGTAGGTCTGCCCCAGCTCGAAAAGGGCGCGCTCTTTTTTGTCGCCGACGGTGTCGGGCGCTTCGGACAGGCTTTGCAGCAGGCGGATGGCTTTGTCGTTTTCGCCGCGCGAGCGGTAGAGCTTGCCGAGGGTGAGGCTCAGCTCGTAAGACTGCGGCTGCATGTCGGCCACTTCGGCCAACTCGCGCGCAGCCTTGCCGCTGTTTCTGTCCACCAGCGCGTCAAGGGCGGAATAAAAGCCGGCGGGGATGCTTTTGGCCTGTTTCAACACGGTTTTCATGTCGATGCGGGCAGCCAGCCAGCCGAGGGCGAAACAGAGAAAGGGGACGAGGGCGAACAGCAGCCACCAGGCGGAGAGTTCGTTTTCCATCTGCGCCTCAGTCTTTTTTGTCTGCCGCTCCGGCAGTAGGCACGGCAGCCGGAACGGGCGCGGCAGCGGGGGCGGCGATGTCGGTGTTGCTCAGGCGGGCTGCTTTTTTCACCTCGGCGCGCAGGCGGCCGTTTTCCGAACGCAGCACCAAAAGCCGGCCGAAAAGGGCAAAAAGGCCGAACAGCGCGCCGATTAAAAAGGCACCGAACAGCACCACAATCAGCGGCCATTCGACAGCCTGGCCGGGCAGGTAATGAAACTGCACGCTTTGGACGTTAATCACCGCCAAAACGGCGAACACCAGCAAAATCAAAACTTTGACAATCAGAGAAACTGCTTTCATTTATCGCTCCGTAAACCGCGCCGCGCACGGCCGGTTTGTAAAACCGTTTTTCAGACGGCCTGACTATAAAAGCAGGCCGCAAAACAGGCGCTAGTGTAAACGATTTGGCCCGCGTTTGCATATTGCACGGCGCTTTGCGCCGCATCCGCCGCGCTGCGGAGCGTCTTGCCAAACCCGCGTGCGGGAGCGTATCTTTACGTTTTTTAAAACCCGGTTGAGAGTATTCCACATCATGAGCAGACCCGTTCCCGCCATATTCGGCAGCGTTTTCCACGCCCAAATGCCCGTTATCGCCTACAAAAACCAATCCTGGCAGCCGACGGTTTGGCAGAGTTCGCAAGACCTATCCCTCGCACCCGGCGCGCACGCGCTGCATTACGGCAGCGAGTGTTTCGAGGGCTTGAAAGCCTTCCGTCAGGCAGACGGCAAAACCGTCCTTTTCCGCCCGCAGGCCAATATCGAACGCATGCGCCAGAGCGCGGAAATCCTCCATCTACCCAAACCCGATACCGACGCCTTTCTTGTCGCGCTGGTAGAACTGGTGAAACGTGCCGCCAACGAAATTCCTGACGCCCCCGCCGCGCTCTATCTGCGCCCGACGCTGATCGGTACCGATCCCGTTATCGGCAAAGCGGGCGCGCCTTCCGACACCGCGCTGCTCTACATCCTCGCCTCGCCCGTCGGCGACTACTTCAAAGCCGGTTCGCCCGTAAAAATCCTGGTGGAAACCGAACACATCCGTTGCGCACCGCATATGGGGCGCGTCAAATGCGGCGGCAACTACGCCTCGGCGATGCCCTGGGTGCTCAAAGCCAAAGCCGAACACGGCGCAAACCAGGTGCTGTTCTGCCCGGGCGGCGACGTTCAGGAAACCGGCGCATCCAACTTTATCCTGATTAAAGACAATGAGTTAATCACCAAACCGCTCACCGACGAATTCCTGCACGGCATCACCCGCGACACCGTGCTCACCGTCGCCCGCGATGCGGGCTACACCGTCAGCGAGCGCAATTTCACGGTGGACGAATTGCGCGCGGCGGTGGAAAACGGCGCCGAAGCCGTGCTTACCGGCACGGCCGCCGTCGTTTCTCCCGTCACTTCTTTCGTTATCGGCGGCGAAGAAGTTCCCGTGCAGAGCACCGAACGCGGCTACGCGCTGCGCAAGGCGGTGACCGACATCCAATACGGCTTGGCCGAAGACAAACACGGCTGGCTGCTGCACGTTTGCTGATTCCGCAGCAAGAGGCCGTCTGAAAGCCGCATGGCCGGTCTTTTCAGACGGCCTTTTGTCCGCATGAGGCCGTCTGAAACTCCTATGGCACGCCGCCGCCCGCGTTTTCAGACGGCCTGTTATCCATTACAATCCGCAGCCTTTGCCGAAAGGAAAACCATGTATTTCGTAGACCGCACCGCCGTGGTGCTCAAACCGACCCAGCGCTTTCTCGACTGGCTAAAATCCACCGACGACAACCTGCCCGAACTCACTTTGGAACAGATACGCAGCAACTGCTCGGTGTTCCTCGTGCCCGAGTTCGACACGCCCGAAGCGGTGGTGGCCTATTTCGACGAGCGCTACCGCCAAATCTTCGAAGCCGAAATTTCCGCTTGGGAAGTGGAGAAAAAAGACTGGCCGCAAGACATGGGCTTGCAGGCTTTTTGGGAATTTTTCGATGTCGAAATCCACGATTCCGTGTTCGACCTTGACGACGAAAACATCAAAGTCGAGCCGGTGGTGGACAACATGATGTAGCGCCGTGCAGGCTTTTACCGTCCGCATCCGCCCGTCGCGCCTTTGGCCTGCCGCCGTCGTCTTGGCGCACGCCGCCTCGTTCGCCCTCTGCGCCGCCTGTTTCGACGGCGTTTTGCGTATAGCCGGACTGGCCGCCTTGGCGCTGTCCCTCGCGCACGGTCTGCGCACCGCCCTACCAAACCGACAGGCTGTGCGGGAAATCCGCATCGACACCCGCGGCCGCGCCTCGCTGCTGCTGCGCGGCGAAGTGCAGGAAGCCGAGTTGCTCGACGACAGCCTCATCCACCCCTATGTCTGCTTTTTAAAATGGCGCGCGGGCGGAAAAACCTTCCGCCAATGCCTGCCCGCCGATGCCGCCGACAGCGAAGCCTACCGCCGCCTGAGCGTGTGGGCGCGCTACGGGCAGCCAAAACAGGAAACCCGATGATAAAAAAACGCTACCCCCTTCTTGCTGCCGCGCTGCTGCTTGCCGCCTGCACGGCCGAACAGCCCGCAGACAGCCGCGCCGTGCCGCAAACCGTCGCCCCCCTGCCGCCAAGCGCCGTCCTACCCTTCGACCCGAACGCCGCGCCTGTGTCGCAGGTGGGCTTCAACGGCAACGACAACGTGCAGCGCTTCATCGCCCGCGAAGCGGAAAACGGCCGTTACAGCCGCGCCGATTTGCAGGCCTTTTTCAACAATGCCGTTTATAAAAGCAACATTATCAACATCATGAACCGACCGGGTACCTCGCGCCCGTGGTACGAGTTCCAAAAAGGCAACGCGGGCGCGGCCAAGATTTCAGACGGCCGCAACTTCTATATGAAACACCGCCAGGTGATCGACCAAGTGGCGCGTGAATACGGCGTGCCCGCCGAAATCATCGTCGCCATCGTCGGCATCGAAACCAACTACGGCCGCAATATGGGCAGCTTCCGTCTGGCCGATTCGCTCTCCACCCTCGCTTTCGACTACCCGCGCCGCGCCGATTTCTTCCAAAAAGAGCTGCACGAAATGCTGCTGATGAGCAAAGAGGAAAACCAAGACCCGTTTTGGTTTACCGGCAGCTACGCCGGCGCAATGGGCATGCCGCAGTTCATGCCTTCGAGCTACCGTAAATGGGCGGTGGACTACGACCGCGACGGCCGCCGCGACATTTGGGGCAGCGTGCCCGACGTTGCCGCCTCGGTGGCCAATTATCTGAAAGCGCACGGCTGGAAAACGGGCGGCAAAATGCTTGTGCCCGTGCTGCTCGAGCCGACGCCGCAGCTTTTGGCCGTAATCGAAGAGAAAACCGAGCTGAAATACACCGTCGGCCAACTGCGCAAAATGGGTGTGGACATCCAAGAGCCGCTGCCCGATCACGAACGCGCCGTACTCTACCGCCTGGAAGTGTCGCCCGGCCTGTACCAGTATTACATCGGTCTAAACAATTTCTACACCGTCTGGCAATACAACCACAGCCGCATGTATGTCACCGCCGTGCGCGACATTGCCAACGGCATCGGCGCGGGCAATCTGTAAACGCCCTGTGCCCCGTGCCGTGCGAAAAGGCCGTCTGAAAAACATTTTTCAGACGGCCTCTTTACGTTTGCGGTCGGCAAATCAGATTAAAGCCTGCCGTTTCAACTCGTTTTTCAGATAGGCGTAGTAAACCGGCGCGACGACGATGCCGCCGACGCCGAAGATGCGCTCGAACACCACCATCGCCACCAAAAGTTCCCACGCGCTCGATTCGATTTCCGAGCCGATGATTTTGGCGTTCAAAAAATATTCGAGCTTGTGGATCACGACGAGAAACACCAGCGAGGCGGCGGCGACGTAAAGCGAGGTACCCAGGCTCAGGATGATGATCACGGTGTTGGAAATCAGGTTGCCCGCCACGGGAATGAGGCCGACGACAAAGGCGATCACCAGCACGGTGAAACGGAAGGGCAGATCCACGCCGAAAAGCGGCAGGATGAGATAGAGGTAAACCGCAGTCAGCAGCGTGTCCACCAGCGAGATTTTCGCCTGAGCGATAAACACGCGCTCGAAGCTGGTTTCGAAATTGCGTATCCGCTGCACGAGTTCGGCCTTAAAAATCGGCATTTTACGGCGGCTGCGGCGCATGTTGAGGCGGTGGAAACTGAGCATCGCGCCGATGATGATGCCGATCAGGATGTAGACGAAGGATGTGATGCTGTTTTTGCTGATGCGCGTGAGCGCGGCGCTGTATTCGTTAATCAGGCGGATGCCCTGCGCTTTGATTTCGGCAATATTGTTCGGCAGCATATTCAAGAGGGCGGCGGGCAGCTCTTTGCTGTTTTTCGTGTCTTCCAAAATCGCCGCCAGCTTGCCCAGCATCACCGTGATGTGGCCGCCGTGTATCAGGTGGTACACGCCCAGCGACAGCAGGAAAATCATCAGGCAGACCATGCCGATGGCGAGGGTGACGGAAATCAGGTTTATGTTGTGCGCGGTGAGCACTTTGTGCAGGAAATGGCCGCGCGAGAGCAGGCGGCGCAGCCACAGCAGAAGGCCGTTGGTTTTGGCGATAAAGACGTAGGTGAGCAGCACCGCCAGCAAAAGCGGTAGGAAATGGAAATAAAGCACCGCCCAAAGCGCCAGCCCCATCAGGATATAAGAGGCGTTGCGCAACTTGGCGGCGGAGGGCGGGGGGAAAAGCGGAGTCTGCATGGTGTGAGTGTGGTGTTGGGAAAGGATAGGCCGTCTGAAAGCACAGAGGCCGTCTGAAAATCAGGCTTTGCCGGTGCTGCCGAAGCCGCCTTCGCCGCGCTCGCTGGCGGCAAATTCGTCCACCACCTTAAACGCCGCCTGCACCACCGGCACGATCACCATCTGGGCGATGCGCTCCATCGGTTCGACAACAAACGCCGCGCCGCTGCGGTTCCACAGTGACACTTTCAATTCGCCCTGGTAGTCCGAATCGATGAGACCGACCAGATTGCCCAGCACGATGCCGTGTTTGTGACCCAAACCCGAGCGCGGCAGGATCACGGCGGCGTAGGCGGGGTTGGCAAGATGAACGGCGATGCCGGTGGGGATCAGCACGGTTTCGCCGGGGGCGACGGTGAGCGGCGCATCGATGCAGGCGCGCAAATCCAAACCGGCCGAGCCGGGCGTGGCATAGGCAGGCAGGGCGTCCGCCATGTTCGGGTTGAGGATTTTCAGTTCGACTTCGGTCTGCATGATGATGTTTCCTAAAAACAAAGGACGCGGATTATACGGAGCGGCCGCCGTTTCCACAAACAGCGCGGCGAAGGCGAAAAGGCCGTCTGAAACAGGATATTCAGACGGCCTTTGCCCGTTTTGCGGCAAAACGTAAAGAAAATTTACACATGATAATTCTTCATTGAAAAAACGCCGATACGTTAAATCATTCATAAACGGATTTTTTCATACTTTAAAACACCGACGTTTCCACCATTCAAACTTGCTATACCATAACAAATTTAACCGTTTCAATGGTTTGGCAAAAATCCATTGCTTGACCTTCCGCCGCCGCATCGTCAATACTCGCCCTTCCTTTCCAACCGACCGCAAGGAGAAGAAACATGAAAATGAAAGCAGCAGTTGTCACCCAAAACAGCAACGGCAACGTAGACATCGTCGAAAAGGAAATCCGCGCGCTGGAATACGGCGAAGCGCTGGTGGAAGTGGAATTTTGCGGCGTGTGCCACACCGACCTGCACGTAGCCGCCGGCGACTACGGCGAAAAGCCCGGCCGCGTGCTCGGCCATGAAGGCATCGGCATCGTGAAGGAAGTGGCGCCGGGCGTCACCAAGCTCAAAGCGGGCGACCGCGTCAGCATTGCCTGGCTCTTCAAAAGCTGCGGCTCGTGCGAATACTGCGTCTCCGGCCGCGAAACCCTGTGCCGCACCGTTTTGAACGCGGGCTACACCGCCGACGGCGCAATGGCGACGCACTGCATCGTCGACGCCGATTACGCGGTAAAAGTGCCCGACGGCCTCGATCCCGCACAGGCCAGCAGCATCACCTGTGCCGGTGTCACCACCTACAAAGCCACCAAAGTCTCCGGCGTGCGCCCTGGCCAGTGGATCGCCATGTACGGCGCGGGCGGCTTGGGCAATCTGGCCGTGCAGTATGCGAAAAAAGTGTTCGGCGCACACGTTATCGCCGTCGATGTCAACGACGACAAACTGGCGCTCGCCAAAGAAGTCGGCGCTGATCTCACCGTCAACGCCGCCAAGGAAGACGCGGCCAAAGTCATACAGGAAAAAACCGGCGGAGCCCATGCAGCGGTCGTTACCGCCGTGTCCCGCGCCGCCTTCAATTCCGCCGTGGACGCCGTGCGCGCGGGCGGGCGCGTCGTCGCCGTCGGCCTGCCGCCGGAAACCATGGATCTGTCGATTCCGCGCATGGTGCTCGACGGCATTGAAGTAGTCGGCTCGCTGGTGGGCACGCGCGAAGATTTGGCCGAAGCCTTCCGCTTCGGCGCGGAAGGGCTGGTCGTTCCCGTGGTGCAAACCCGTCGTTTGGACGAAACCAACGATATCTTCCAAGAAATGCGCGACGGCAAAATCCAAGGCCGCATGGTGATTGACATGAAAAGCTGCGGCTGCACCGCATAAAGCGTAAAGCACAGCTCAGAGGCCGTCTGAAAACCCGCCGCATGGCTTTTCAGACGGCCTTTCTTTATGTAAAGAAGACGATTACACTTACGTCCCGATTGTCTACATTTGAAGGAGCATACCGTGGTACAGCAAACAAACAGGGAAAAAATCAAAGTCGGCATCGTCGGCGCAACGGGCTACACCGGCGTCGAGCTGCTGCGCCTGCTGGCTGCACACCCTTGCGCCGAGGTGGCGGCGGTCACCAGCCGCAGCGAGGCGGGCATCGGGCTGGCCGACTATTTCCCCAACCTGCGCGGCGTGTACGACGGCCTGAGCTTTGCCGCGCCCGAAGACGCGCCGCTGTCCGAGTGCGACGCAGTGTTTTTCGCCACCCCCAACGGCGTGGCGATGAAAGAAGCGCCCGCCCTGCTCGAAAACGGCGTGCGCGTGATCGACCTGTCGGCCGACTTCCGCCTGAAAGACCTGGCCGAATGGGAAAAATGGTACGGCATGAAACACCAAAGCCCCGCTTGGGCGGCGCAGGCCGTGTACGGGCTGACCGAACTCAATCGCGACGCCGTCGCCCAAGCGCGCCTGGTCGCCAACCCCGGCTGCTATCCCACCTGCGTGTCGCTGGTACTCGTTCCCCTGTTGCAGGCGGGCGCGCTGCGCGAGGGCATGCCGCTGATTGCCGACTGCAAATCGGGCGTGTCGGGCGCGGGGCGTAAAGCGGCCGTGGGCACGCTCTTTTGCGAGGCGGGCGACAATTTCAAAGCCTACGGCGTGGCCGGACACCGCCACCTGCCCGAAATCCGCCAAACCCTGTCCGCCCTGCAAAGCGGCGTGGCCGAAGGCTTGGTGTTCGTGCCGCACCTCACGCCGATGATACGCGGCATGCACGCCACGCTTTACGTCCACCTGAAAGACGGCGCCGACCCGCAAACGCTGCTGGAAAACGCCTACCGCAACAGCCCCTTTGCCGACGTGATGCCCGTAGGCAGCACGCCCGAAACCCGCAGCGTGCGCGGCGCCAACGTCTGCCGCATCGCCGCGCAGAAAGCGCCCGACGGCGGCGATTTATGGATACTGATGAGCGTGCAGGACAACCTCGTCAAAGGCGCGGCCGGGCAGGCGGTGCAGAATATGAACGTGATGTTCGGTTTGGCCGAAGACACCAGCCTGCCGAAAACGGCGCTGCTGCCGTAATCGGGTTTGAGGCCGTCTGAAAACGGAATCCGACGGATTTTTAACAAAGCGGCAGGCAGCATAAAGGCCGTCTGAAACCCCGAAACAGGTTTCAGACGGCCTTTTTTGTCCGCACAGACAGGTTTCAGACGGCCTCCCGTTTTTTCAGACGGCCTAACGCGGGTTTCCGAAAACCAAGTTCCGCTAAGTCGAAACGGCAGCGGCAGGCCATGCAAAGGCCGTCTGAAAATCCCGGTTTCGGGTTTTCAGACGGCCTTTCTGTCCGCACGGACGGTTTCAGACGGCCTTATGAATGATGGTGGCCGATTTCGCCGTCGAGTTTGTAAATCGTGCCGCAGTAGGGGCATTCGATTTCGGAGTTGGATTGGATGGCGAGGAAGACGCGCGGGTGGCCGTTCCAGGTTTCGTGGCGCGGGCCGCTGCAATGCAGCGGCAGCTCGTGCGGTTTGATAACGACGGTGTCGTAGTGGGGCGTGGTGTTCATGGCATATCCTTTTTTCGGCGTTTTGTCGGCAATGTGTTCAGACGGCCGCCATTTTACGGCATCGCCGCGCGATAACAAAGCGGGCGGCGGCTGCCGCTTTGGCGATATAATCGCGCCTTTTTTCAGACGGCCTCCACCATGCAGCTTTCCGACTTCGATTTCGACCTGCCCGAACACCTGATTGCCCAGCAGCCGCCTGCCGAGCGCGGCGCCAGCCGCCTGCTGGCGGCTTTGCCCGGTGAGCCTTTGCGCGACGAGACCTTCGCCTTTCTGCCGCAGCTGGTGTCGGCGGGCGACGTGCTGGTGTTCAACAATACCAAAGTGATGAAGGCGCGGCTGTTCGGGCAGAAGGAGAGCGGCGGGCGCATCGAGGCGCTGATCGAGCGCGTGCTCGACGGACACACGGCGCTGGCGCATATCCGCGCGTCAAAATCGCCCAAGGCGGGCACGCGGCTGCTGTTTGACGGCGGCCTGACGGCGCAAATGGTCGAACGCGCGGGCGAATTGTTTGTGCTGCGCTTTGACGGGGAAGAGAGCGTGTACGCGCTGCTCGAACGCCACGGCAAACTGCCGCTGCCGCCCTATATTGAGCGTGCTGCCGACGCAGCCGACGACGCGCGTTACCAAACCGTCTACGCCAAGCATCAGGGCGCGGTGGCCGCGCCGACGGCGGGTCTGCATTTCACCGACGCGCTGCTGGCCGCGCTGAAAGACAAGGGCGCGGAGCTGGCGGAGGTGACGCTGCACGTCGGCGCGGGCACGTTCCAACCGGTGCGTGTCGAAAACATTGCCGATCACAAGATGCACAGCGAGTGGTACGAAGTGCCGCAGGCAACGGCCGACGCGGTGGCTGCGGCCAAGGCGCGCGGCGCGAAAGTGTGGGCGGTGGGCACGACCTCGATGCGCGCGCTGGAATCGGCGGCGCGGGAAACAGGCCGTCTGAAAGCCGGATGCGGCGACACCGACATTTTCATCACACCGGGCTACCGCTTCCGCGTCGCCGACCGTCTGATTACCAATTTCCACCTACCCAAATCGACGCTGCTGATGCTGGTGAGCGCCTTTGCAGGCACGGAAGAAATCCGCCGCATCTACCGCCACGCCATTGAACGGGAATACCGTTTTTTCAGCTACGGCGACGCGATGGTGTTGGGTTTGCAAGAACATGAGGCCGTCTGAAAACCCCCAAACACCGGTTTCAGGCTTTCAGACGGCCTCCCACCTCGGAACAATGCCATGACACACCCCGCCACACGCAGCAAAGAGCGGCAGGAGCTTTTGGGCTCGGCCTGGATGATCGCCGCCGCGCTGTTTTTCACCCTGATGAACCTCTGCATCAAAGCCGCCCATCAGCAATTTGCCATGGGCAGCGGCGAACTCGTGTTCTGGCGCATGGTGTTTGCCGCCGTCGTGCTCGGCGCAATGGCGAAAATGCAGGGTAAAACCTTCGCCACGCCCCACTGGAAAAGCCACCTCAACCGCAGCATCAGCGGCACGGTGGGCATGACCTGCGGCTTTTACGCCGTGATGCACCTGCCGCTGGCAACGGGCGTGACGCTGGCCTATACCTCGTCGATATTTCTGGCCGTGCTGTCGGTTGTCGTGTTGCGCGAACGCATTTCCGCCTACACCTTCGCCGTGCTGCTGTTGGGTTTTGCCGGTGTAGTGCTGCTATTGAAACCCTCTTTCGCCGCCGGGCAGGAATGGGCGGCGGCCGTGGGGCTGTTCGGCGGGCTGGCGGCGGGTTGGGCGTATATGCAGGTGCGCGAACTCTCGCTGTTGGGCGAACCGGCCTGGCGCGTGGTGTTTTACCTGTCGCTGGTCGGCATGGCAATGGGCGCCGCGCTGGCCACGCTCACGGGCTGGCACAGCATTTCGCTGCAATCCGCGCCCTATCTTATCGGCATCGGCGCGTCGGCCGTGCTGGCGCAGCTGGCCATGACGCACGCCTACGCCGTCGGCCGCAAATTCACCGTCGCCGCGCTGGCCTATCTCACCGTGGTGTTTTCCACGCTGGCGGGCATTTTCCTGTTCGGCGAGCAAATCGGCTGGCAGGAATGGCTGGGCATCGGTATCATTGCCGCAAGCGGCATCCTGAGCGGCTTGAAGAAATAATCCCGACAACCAGAGAAAAGAAAGGCTGAAACCATGATTTCCATCCGCGAACAACACTACGGCTTGAACGTCGCCCTCTACAACGAGTTCACCCTTGCCGATTTCCGCGAACTGGAAGAGGCCGTCAAGGCTTCCCTCACCCGAGTCCACCGTCCCGACCTGCTGCTCGATCTCTCCATGCTCAAAGACTTCACCATCGACATGGCTTGGGAGCAGCTCAAATTCGTCAGCAGCCACGAACAGGATTTCGGCCGCATCGCCGTGGTGGTGGACGACATCTGGATCAAATTCGCCGCCCACGTCTCCGACCTCATCACCCGCACCCACCCCAAATATTTCGACACCGCCGCAAAAGCCCAAGCCTGGCTGCTGGAAGCGGGAGAGGCCGTCTGAAACCCGCCGGATAAAAAACGAAACCGCCTGCCCGTATCAAACGGGGCAGGCGGTTTTTTCAGACGGCCTAACCATATCAGCGCGGGCGCACGGTGGCCGACAGCGGCAGATGGTCGGACAAATAAAGCCAGGGCTCGCCGCTGTGCAGCCTGGCATCGAGGATTTCGAGGTGGCGGGTGTAGATGCGGTCGAGACTGAGCACGGGCAGGCGGGCGGGAAAGGTTTTGGGCAGGCTGCCGCGTTTGTCGAGGAACACTTCCGTCAGACCGAGGGCGAGGCCGATATTCAGCGGCGATTTGTGCCGCCAGTCGTTGAAGTCGCCCGCCAGTATCAGCGGCGCGTCGGGGCTGATGTAGGTGGTGACGTATTCAAAGATGGCGACGTATTGTTTGACGCGGTCGCGCTCCAAAAGGTTGAGGTGGGCGCAGAGGCAGACGATGGGCACGTCCCAGCCTTCGGGCAGGATTTCGCAGTGCAGCACGCCGCGTTTTTCCAAACGGTTGACCGTGATATTGAGATTGCGCCGCTCCCGTATCGGCAGGCGGCTGAGAATGGCGTTGCCGTGGTGTTTCTGCGGGAAAACGGCGTTGCGCCCGTAGCTGGTGTGGAAATCGAGGCGCTCGGCAATAATGTCGTAGTGCGGCGCGGCGGGAAAATCGGGCAGCTTCGCTTCGCGCGCCAGATGCAGCCCCTGCACCTCCTGCAAAAACAAAATGTCGGATTTCAGGCTGTCGAGCGCCGCCGCCATGCCCGCAATCTGCACTTTGCGGTTCAGCGGCGACATGCCTTTGTGGATATTGTAGGTGGAAACGGTAATCGGCAGAGTCATAGCGGTTTGCCATCGGAAGAATGACGCATTATTAAGGCTGCGGCGGCCTTATTCAAGCGCCGGGGCGCATTTTCGCCGTTTCAGACGGCCTCAAACGGGACAGGCCGTCTGAAAGCCCGAACCGCCCGCTTTGCGTTAAAATGCGTCCCCTTTTTTTATCGGACACCCGCCATGTTGGTACTCGGCATCGAATCCTCCTGCGACGAAACCGGCGTCGCCCTCTACTGCACCGAACGCGGCCTGCTCGCCCACACCCTGCACACACAGATGGCGATGCACGCCGAATACGGCGGCGTCGTGCCCGAACTGGCCAGCCGCGACCACATCCGCCGCCTCGTCCCCCTCACCCGCGCCTGCCTCGCCCAAGCGGGCAAAACCTACGCCGACATCGACGCCGTCGCCTACACCCAAGGCCCCGGCCTCGGTGGCGCCCTGCTGGCCGGTTCGAGCTACGCCAACGCCCTGGCCTTCGCGCTGGGCAAACCCGTTATCCCCGTCCACCACCTCGAAGGCCACCTGCTCTCACCGCTTCTGGCCGACGACAAACCCGACTTCCCCTTCGTCGCCCTGCTCGTCTCCGGCGGCCACACCCAATTCATGGCCGTGCGCGGCATCGGCGACTACACCCTCCTGGGTGAAAGCCTCGACGACGCCGCAGGCGAAGCCTTCGACAAAACCGCCAAACTGCTCGGCCTGCCCTACCCCGGCGGCGCGAAACTGGCCGAACTTGCCGAACTCGGCCGCGACGGCGCATTTGAGTTCCCCCGCCCCATGATCCATTCCAACGATCTGCAAATGAGCTTCTCCGGCCTGAAAACCGCCGTCCTCACCGCCGTGGAAAAAGTGCGCGCCGAACACGGCGGCCAAATCCCCGAACAAACGCGCAACGACATCTGCCGCGCCTTCCAAGACGCCGTAGTCGACGTGCTCGCCGCCAAAGCACAAAAAGCCCTGCTCGACACCGGTTTCCGCACCCTCGTCGTCGCCGGCGGCGTCGGCGCCAACAAAAAACTGCGGGAGCGTCTGAGTGCCCTCACCGTCCGCCCCCATGGTAAAGGCCGTCTGAAACCGCCCGCCGAAACCGTCAAAACCTACTTCCCGCCCCTCGAATACTGCACCGACAACGGCGCCATGATCGCCTTCGCCGGCGCCATGCGCGCGGAGCAGGCCGAACCCGCCGCCGCCTTCAACGCCAAACCCCGCTGGCCGCTGACCGACATCGTCAAAGAGGCCGTCTGAAAAAGCCCGTCCCGCCGCCCCCTTTACCCCCTCCCCTGCGCTCCCAAGCGCGGGGGAGGGTCGGGGTGGGGGTGGCAGGCCGCAGGGCTGCATCCGCCGCCGCCCGCAAAAATTGCCGCAGCGGCACAATCCCACCGCAACGCCGATTCCCGCGTAGCAACTGTGTTCCCCCACCCCGTCGGGCAGGGCAACCAAACTCGGTGATTACGCGCATTGCGGTGCGGGTTGTTGTTCGCTTTGCTGTTCGCTTTGCCGTTCTGATTTCGTCTGCAAAGAGGCCAGATAATCCCGCATCCTTGCGTTCAAAATACGCAGAAGTTTGTGCATACATGCCGTAACGGCAACCTTATACGGCTTACCCTTGGACAGCAGGCGCTGATAGAAATCCCGAATAAGCGGTTCAAAACGTGTCGCTACCACGGTAGCCATATACAGCGCCTTACGCACCGCAGACCTTCCGCCGAAGCAGCGGCTTTTGAATTTGGTTTCCCCGCTCTCCCTCGGGTGCGGGGCAATACCGACCAGACTCGCTATCCGTTTGTGGTTCAGCCGTCCCAATTCCGGCAGCATCGCCATCAGCGTAGCCGTCGTTATCGAACCGATGCCTTTGATTTGTTCCGCCACTTTGGCTTTGCCGTCAAAATGCGTGTGGGTGTGCTCGTCGATTTGTTTGTCCAATTCGTCAATCAGCCGGTCAAAATGAGCAATCAGTTGTTTGACGCTTTCGACTTGCGTTTCGTGAACCTGATGCAGACGGTTTTTCTCGGCAGTCCGCATATCCACCAGTTGGTTGCGGCGGTTAACCAACGCTTCCAACACTTCTTCCGCTTCGGTGGGCGGGTGGTAGAGCATGGTTTGCCAACCTTCTTTCTGTGCCGTCATCTGTGCGAAGAAGGCGAGCATTTGGGCATCTTTGGCATCGGTTTTGGTCAGCGACTGCGATTGGGCAAACTGATGCGTCTGACGCGGGTTGGCGATAATCACGGCTATGCCTGAGCGGTGGATGGCTTTGGCGGCGGGAATTTCGAGACCGCCGGTGCTTTCCATGACGACGAGGGCGACCTTGTGTTTTTTAAGGTATTCGACGGTATGGGCGATTCCTTTGGGGTTGTTGGTTTCGGTTTTGGTTTTAGACAAAGACGAAACGGAGATGACGAAGTTTCGTTTGGCGATGTCGATGCCTGCGTAGTTGTATCGGGTACTCATCATAAACCTGCCTTGCATTCGGTTGTGTTGTCTGGCAACTGTCCGGTTGTGTCGATGGGTTGCCCGGCCGCTCCCTGAGCTACGCGACGGTTGTTTGCCTTGGGTGGACGCGGGTGGCGGTCGGGCAGTTGGTTGCTATGATACGGGAGTTCCGATATACAAGCGGGCGGGTTTCGTCATTCATAATTCACACTAAGGGAGGCTACCTGAAAAGTTCTAGCTAGCCTCCGGGGTTCAGGCGAAATATTTGAGGGATGCCTATTTGTCCAAAACTTTGGTATTGACCAACAAGCGCACCGTTGTACCTTCATAACGCTGGTTCAACCACGCCTGCTGTCTAAAACGGAGTTTACGAAGGAAGCTGAGTTTCTGCGAAGCTAAAACAGATGCGCCGTATCAACCACTGTCTTGGCCGGACAGGCGGATAAAATATTCTGCCAAGCGGTGCAATATGTCTTCGGGGCATTCGCTGTTTTCGGCAAAGAACCAATATTCGCCATATGGATTGTGAATACTGAATTTCCAGCCTTTGTAGCGGAAATCCATCCACGTTTCATCTGTAACCAAATCGGGGCGAAAGGCGGTGGGCAGGCCGCCGAAACGGATAATCCGCCACATTAGGCGCGAGGGCGGGCAGGTTTGCGGCAGTTGCAGGAACAGGCGCGAGCCGTCGGCCATGATGTCGTTTTTCAGCACGGGTTTATCCATTGCTCTGCTCCTTTATTTTCAGGTAGCCTTTTTGTAGTAGCGGTCGGGATTCGTCATTCATAATTCACACTAAGGGAGGCTACCTGAAAAGTTCTAGCTAGCCTCCGGGGTTCAGGCGAAATATTTGAGGGATGCCTATTTGTCCAAAACTTTGGTATTGACCAACAAGCGCACCGTTGTACCTTCATAACGCTGGTTCAACCACGCCTGTAACCGTTCGCGGTCTTTGGCGGGCAGAGGTTGGTCGAATTCGAGGGAGACAACAATATTGTTACTTGCGTCCGCTTCTTCGCTTTGAACTCTCTCAGGCTGCTCCTGCGTAGCGGGTGCAGTTTGTGCTTTTTCCC
>NZ_JBKGTW010000029.1:0-25833 GCF_046546535.1 Neisseria sp. WLZKY-1 | reverse complement strand
AATCATGGCTTGTGCGGTTTGCTGGAAGAAGGTACTCATGGAAAATCCCCTAAATGTCTTGGTGGGAATTTAGGGGATTTTGGGGGGATTTTGCAAAGGTCTCAATTCGTCTTAAAAATATCGGAAATTTAAAAAAAAGCAGCCGAAGGCAGGAATACCTGCCTTCGGCTGCTTTTTTTGCAAAGGTCTCAAGCCGTCTGAAACGGTTTCAGACGGCCTCCTGTTGCGTGTACGGCGGTTTCAACTTCGCCGGGCTTCACTTTCAGACGGCCTCAACCCCTGTTTCTGCCTCAAAAAGACGAAGGGGCAGCCAGCAGCGGTTGCGAAACGGACGCCGTATCGGCAGAGGCCGACATTGCTCCGCTGCCGCTGCCAAATACCGACATCGCCTGTATCAGCCCGTCGGCCGCTTGGGCGTGGGCGGCGAAATCGGGATTGTCCAGCGTGCGGTCGGCAAAGGTGAGCCGTTCGATGCGGTGTACGGAGTCGGCAAAGTAATCGTGGATGCGCACCACATCGCCGTTCCGTCCGAACAGGGCAAGATGATCGCCCTCCCTGCGCCACGAAGCGTCACGGCTGTCCAAACCGGTGAAGTGCAGGCTGTCGCTGCCGCCGTCGTCGCGTATCCAGTCGGCGCCGTCTCCTGCGGCAAAACGGTAGGTGTCGTCGCCGGTGCCGCCGTAGAGCCAGTCGTTGCCTTTGCCGCCGACCAGCAGGTCGTTGCCGGAATAGGCATACAGGTGGTCGTTGCCCTCTTCGCCGTGCAGCACGTCGTTGCCGGTGCTGCCGTGCAGGCTTTGGCTGCCGCTGTAGCGTTCGTCGTAGCCGTCGGCTGCGGCGGAAACCAGGCGGGAAACGTATTGGCCGGCATCGGCATAGCGCAGGAAGTCTTCAGCTCTCAGCGTGCGGTCGGCAAAGCGGAATTGTTCGATACGGTGTTCACTACCGGCAAAGAAGTTGTGGACGCGCACAACGTCGCCTTCGTGGTAGCCGTATACCGCCAGATGGTCTTCTTCGCGGCGGAAGCGTGCCTGATCGCTGCGGATGCCTGCCAGTACGATGCTGTCGCTGCCGCCCTCGTCCTGTATCCAGTCGGCGCCGTCGCCTGCGGCAAAACGGTAGGTGTCGTCGCCGGTGCCGCCGTAGAGCCAGTCGTTGCCTGCGCCGCCCTCAAGGGTATCGTTGCCGCTTAAGGCATGGATGTGGTCGCGGCGCCCGCCGCCGTTCAGCGTGTCGTCGCCGCTGCTGCCGTAAACCGGCTGTACGGTATCGTTTTCATCGGTGTCATGCTCTTGCGGCGGCTGCGGTTTTTCAGGCTGCGTCTCTTCGGCGGCTTTGATGCGTACCGACCAGTTTTGCGAAGCGGCGAGCCCTTTGCGGTCGGTGGCGGTAAGGAGCATATCCAAGCCCGTATCGGGGGCGTAGCCGCTGACGGTGCGGGTGGCGGCGTTGAAATAGACGCCGTGGATGCCCGGCGGCAGTGCGCTGCCGTCGGCCAGGGTGACGCTGTAGCGCAAGAAATCACCGTACACGCTATCGGGATCGGCAAACAGGGTATCAGGCAGCCTGAAGCTGAAATAACCTGCTTTGTCGAGCGTCAGGTCTTCGGCCGCTTCGCGCACTTCGGGGGCGCGGTTGGGTTTGGGCAAATCAAACCCCAAAGCGCCTTCGCGGTGGTTGCGGATGCGGATGCTGCCGGACGTGCCGTCGATGGCAAACAGCAGGTCGCCGCCGTCGCGGCTCAAGGTCCAGCCTCGGGATGTGGCGTGCCAGCTTGTACCTCCCTCGTCGGCTTCCCAGTCTGCTTCGGCAATGTTGCGGCCGTCGAGCATGATGTTGCCCAGTCCGTCGCTGTCTTCCAGTATGTCGTTGTCGCCGTTGCGCAGGTCGCTGCTGTGGAACCAGTAGTTGTCGCGGCCTTCGCCGCCATACAGAATATCGTTGCCTGCGCCGCCGGTCAGGCTGTCGTTGCCCAAACCGCCGTAAAGGGTGTCGTTGCCCGCGCCGCCGTCAAGGTAATCGTGGCCGCTGACCGTCTGGTCGCGGTTGTCGTCGCCCCACAGGATGTCGTCGCCTTCCCCGCCAAACAGAAAGTCACCGCCGTCTTGGCCGATAATCAGATCGCGGCCGCTGCCGCCGTAAAGATAGTCGGCCGCGCCGTCCTGCGCGACACGGTGCTCTTCTTTAACCGGAGCAACCGCTGCCTGCAGGCCGTAATCGCCTTTTTCCCAATCCACCGATACCGACCATTTGTCGGTATCGGAATGTATGGCCGTTGCCACATTGAGCGTTTCGCTTTTCCAACCGTCCTGATCGGTATAGGTATGCGTTCTGCCGATCAACGGTTTGTGTACCGAAGGCGGTATGATGCCGCCGATTCCACCTATCCCGCCGATTCCGACCACTCCGCCGTAAAACGGCTCGCCGATGGTGGCCTCAACATAAATCGGACGGGATTTGGCTCCGCCGCGCATAAAGGCATCGCCCAAGATCACATCGTCGCCGGCTCCGCCGTATATGGTGTCCGAACCTTCCGCGCCGCTGAGGAAATCGTTGTTTGTACTGCCGTAGATTTTATCGTCACCAAGTCCGCCTGTTGCCCAATCACCGCGTTCGCCGCTGCCTGCCGCAAGCAGGTGCTCCCCTTCGTTGCCGGTATGGATAATGTCGTCTCCCGCCATGCCGCTGATGATATCGCGGCCGTTGCCGCCGACTATCAGATCGGCATCCTTGGCCATTTCTTCGACACTGCGTATTCCCGCATAGGAACTGCCGTTTAACACGTCGTTGCCGTCACCGCCATAGATTTTGTCGGCCATCATGCTGCCGTACACCCTGTCGTTGCCCGCGCCGGTTTGAATCAGCGAAGCATCTGCTGTGCCGGCGAAAACAATATCGTCTTTCAAGCCGCCACTGACGGCGAAACTTTTACGGGCATTGAGGTAGAAGGCGTTATAGAGATTGGCGGAATAGGGGGCGTTTTCCCATGCGCCGGTATCGGCGGTTTGCGGCGTTTGCGCCTCTGCCAGGGTAATGCCGAGGGCGGAGAGGCCGTCTGAAGTGTTTTTGGCGGTGTCGAAAAAACCGCGCAGAAGAACGCTGTCTCCTGCGCGGGTGATGATGAGATCCTGTCCCGACTTTTTGGCTGTCATTCTGCCGTCGCGCATGCCGTTTTCGCCGACGCTGTACCAGATGTCTTGGGTGCCGTCCGAATCGCGGACAAAATTTGCAGCGGTTGCTTCGCTGTGCAGCAATCCGCCGCTGAAGACGATTTTGCCGATGCCGTCGCTGTCGCGGACGGTGTCGTTGCCGTCGATGTAGTAGGTGTCGAAGCCTGCGCCGCCTTCCATGTAATCTGCGCCGCCTTTGCCGTCAAGCACATCGTTCTTCACACCGCCGTAAAGGCTGTCGCCAATGCTGCTGCCGGTCAGTGTGTTTTGCCGGGCTTCGCTGCCGAACAGGATATGGCCGGTCTGCGTAGAGGCAGGGTTGAAACCGTCAAGATCAAGCGTGATATTGCGGTTGAGATCCTGATAAATAAAATCATCACGGAACGACCACGAGCTGACTTGGCTGCCGTACGGTTTGTTTTCTTGCGCGTAATAACTGTTCCAATGCAGCATTTGTGCACGGTCGCGTATGTATTCGGCACTCATACCGTTGGGATTGGCGGCGGAATAAAGATCCAATGCGCCGTTTTGATTGTGGCTGCCGTAATCGAAACCGACGATTGCAAACGGATTCAGTTCGCGCAGGGCATAGCGGTAGGCCAAACCTTCGGGCGTGTCTGCGGCGGCCTTGGCGGCCAGATCGGGCACGTCGGACAAACGGGATACGGAGAAGCCGTCTCCAAGCTTGGAAATCTGCAGCTTTAACTTCGCCATCCGCCCGTAAAGCGTATTGCGGTCGCCTTTTGCGATTTCGACAGCTTTACTGCCGTTGACCAGCTTGTCCAGCATATGAACGGTTGCTTCCAAAGTGTTCTCTTCGTCGTTCTCCGCCGATTGGAACAGCGGATTGACGAAATCCAAAGCGTCGGCAAGGCTTTTTTCTTGGAGGGATTTGTCCAATGCGAAGAACAGCGAGGCGGCCATCATGGAGTCGCTCATCTGCGGCATCCTGTGCCCCCAAGCCTGAGCTATTATTGCATTGTCTTCAATAAAGAGTTCGGTTGTTTTGCCCGGCTGTTGCAAACCGATTTTCCAGTTTTGGGCGATGAAATTCATGCTTTTGTCGCCGATGATGTTGGTGATTTTTGCAGGATCGAATTTGTCCGCACCGCCGAGAAGAGAAAACACAGTTTGGATGTTTTTTTGATTGTCAGTTAGCCCGACATAACCCGCCAAATTTGTTCCTGAACCAAAACCCGCCCCATTGGCCATATAGGCATGCTTGGTCGCATCGGGAAACAGGCGGGAGAATGCGGCCGACAGATGACCGCCTAGGCTGTGGCCGGTTACGGTTACCTTTTGTTCCGCCACTTCTTTCAGCCCTCTGCCTTTGAAAGTTTTTTCAGAAAAGACGATTTGCTTCACTGTTCCGGAATCAAGAAAATAGCCTTTCCCATCCAGTCGGTTGTCTAAAAGATATTGGGAGAAACTCTTAATTTTTCCGTTAAGGAAATTTGATGGGTCATTGTATACGGCAGTCAGCAGGTAGTCTGTTTTGATTTCTGCCGGTCTAAACTCATCCTGAACAATGCTCTGCCAGAAGTTGTACATATCGACGATTTGATGATGGGCAAGTCCGTCGTTGGCGATGTCGCCTGCATCTGCAATAGCAAGGTCATATGTCCCCTTGGAACCTTTTATAGCAAAAACATATTCTTTTGTAGTCTTGTCTTGGAACAGGGTTGCCGAAAATCCAAAATCGGATTTGGAATACGGCGATCTGTGCTTGCCGGATGATTTTCGTCCGTGCAATGGTCAATAACGTTGTATCTGTCAGCAATATATTTGGCTATTCCGCTTTTTGTCTTGCCGTTATCATCTCCTTCATTTTTAATTGCATTTTCTATATCTCTTGTTAAAGGATTCAATCTAAAAAAGTCAGTATAACTGGCTTCTGTCAATACCATATAGTTTTCAATGTTTTTCATTGTTAAGCTCCTATTTAAAATTAATTTGTCTGATCTTTATACAAATGTAATAAATCACCTTCATCCATCTTGCTTTCGCAATTCGGAATACTGTCTATCCAAAATTTCAATTCCTCCAACGATTCCCATCCGGAACCTGTTCCGGTATGGGTATGTATTGCTTTAAAAAGTACCTCCTTTCGTTTGACATCATATATTAAATCTTCCCAAACCATTGTATATCCTTTCCTTATCGTTCGTTCATAACTGGTTAGCCTATTATCAATCTGCGAGTCAATTTTATACTCCTCCCCCTCAAACACAAGCGTCTTCGGCCCGTTCTGTTCCGTAGGATCGACCAACCAAGACTTAAACTCCGCCATCTGCTTCCATTCTTCTTCCGACACCGTTTTTTTCCACTCTTCCGGCGGCACGTAAATCTTATAGCCCGCCAGGCCGCACACCGATGCCGCATAAGCTTTGGTCTGCCAGTATTCCACCACCCAATGGGTAATCCAACCACCCATCAGCAGCATAAAACCGGTAAACATACCGAACAGTCTGCCCCATTTCTTCTTAGTAAGCCGTCTGCCCAGCTTATAGCCCAGCACCATCGCCAGCAGCGTCAGCAGCAGCCATATACATAATCCGAACAGTATTGCCAATCCCAGCATTGCACTTCCTCCTTGTTTGAAATACGGTTTCGCAGCTTACGCCGCCGCAAAACCAATTGCAAGCAATTCCCAAAAACCTTTCAGGCTGCCTGACTGTTTCCAATCAGGCAGCCTGAAAAATCTGCTGCGGTTTCTGCCGGTCTAAACTCATCCTGAACAATGCTCTGCCGGAAATTGTACATATTGACGATTTGATGGTGTGCCAAACCGTCAAGGGCGATATCCCCTCCGTCCACGGCAACCAAATCATATAAGCTGAGCGTGCCTTTGATGGCAAAGATATACTCTTTTGTGTCTTTGTCCTGAAACAAGGTCGCAGAGAATCCGGTCTCGCCGCTTCCCACCATTTCGATCATATCGGACACAGCCCAAGAACTGTTGTCCGCATCCTTATAGTGGGCAATTACATTGTATTTGTCGGAGACATATGCGGCCAGTCCGGATTTGGATTCGTCTTTTTCATTTTCTTTACCTTCTTTTTTCATAATCAATTCTTTAATTTTTTCACTATTACTTTCAGAGTCCAGTTTGGAAAAGTCTGAGTAACTTACTTCTGCTAATAGTACGTAATTTTCAATATTTGTCATTTTTTAAAGTCCTTTAATTTGGTTAAATATAAATCTAATAACTTGCCAACATCCATTTTACTATCACAGTCAGGAATATCATTTAGCCAAAACTTAAAGTCAGTTAATGATGCTAATCCCGAACTGCCTACTCCAGTTGATGTATCTGTAGTTTTAAAAAGCACCTCCTTTCTTTTGACGTCATACATTAGAATTTCATATATCATTGAATATTTTTCCCTTGAGATTCGTGTATACCCAGTAAGCCTTTGATTATTTTGTAAGCTAATTTTATACTCCTCCCCCTCAAACACAAGCGTCTTCGGCCCGTTTCTTTGCGACGGACGCACAAGCCAAGACTTAAACTCCGCCATCTGCTTCCATTCTTCGTCCGACACCGTTTTCTTCCATTCTTCCGGCGGCACGTAAATCTTATAGCCCGCCAGGCCGCATACCGATGCCGCATAGGCCTTGGCCTCTCGGTACTCCATCACCCAATGGGTAACTTGGCCGCCCATCAGCAGCATAAAGCCGGCAAACATGCCCAGCAGCCCCGCCCATGTTCTGCCCGTCAGCCATTTGCCCGCTTTGTAGCCGAACACCATCGCCAGCAGCGTCAGCAGCAGCCATAAGCCCAATATAAAAAGTACCAGCAATCCCAGCATTGCTTTTCTCCTTGTTTGATATGCGGTTTCGCAGCTTACGCTGTCGCAAACCCAATTGCAAGCAATTCCCAAAACCTTTCAGGCTGCCTGACTGTATCCAATCAGGCAGCCTGAAAAGTCTGCTGCGGTTTGTGCCGGTCTAACTCATCCTGCACAATGCTCTGCCGGAAATTGTACATATCGACGATTTGATGATGGGCAAGCCCGTCGTTGGAGATGTCGCCTGCATCTGCAATAGCAAGGTCATATGTCCCCTTGGAACCTTTTATAGCAAAAACATATTCTTTTGTAGTCTTGTCTTGGAACAGGGTTGCCGAAAATCCAAAATCGGATTTGGAATACGGCGATCTGTGCTTGCCGGATGATTTTCGTCCGTGCAATGGTCAATAACGTTGTATCTGTCAGCAATATATTTGGCTATTCCGCTTTTTGTCTTGCCGTTATCATCTCCTTCATTTTTAATTGCATTTTCTATATCTCTTGTTAAAGGATTCAATCTAAAAAAGTCAGTATAACTGGCTTCTGTCAATACCATATAGTTTTCAATGTTTTTCATTGTTAAGCTCCTATTTAAAATTAATTTGTCTGATCTTTATACAAATGTAATAAATCACCTTCATCCATCTTGCTTTCGCAATTCGGAATACTGTCTATCCGAGACCTTTGCAAAAAAGCCCTTCCTTCGACAGCCGGAACCTAAACAAAGATTTTCGGCTGTTTTCGCCCCAAATCACTCCTAATTCTACCCAAATACCCCCTTAATCCTCCCCGGATATCCCTTCCAGCAAAGGCGACAGATGGTTGCACTCATGGGCATTGGCGGGGGTGATGTGCAGTTTCTCGATATAGCCTTCCTCATCAGTGCGGGTATGTTGTTTGTAACCGAGTCTGTATAAACCGTTTTTCTTTGTCCAACGGGCATCTTTATCTTTACTCGGTGTGGTTTGACCGCTGACTTGTCCTTCTTCATCAACTTCTATGGCTTGACGCTGTTTGCTGCCGGCGGTCTGAATAATGGTGGCGTCAATGACGGCGGCGGATGCTTTCTCTACTTTTAGGCCTTTTTCGGTCAGTTGGCGGTTAATCAGTTCCAGCAATTCGGACAGGGTCTTGTCTTGCGCCAGCCAGTTGCGGTAGCGGCATAAGGTGCTGTAATCGGGGATGCTCAGTTCGTCGAAACGGCAAAACAGGTTGAAGTCGATGCGGGTGATGAGGCTGTGTTCGAGTTCGGGATCGGAGAGGCTGTGCTATTGTCCGAGCAGGACGGCTTTGAACATGGATAGCAGTGGATAGGCGGGACGGCCGCGGTGGTCTCGAAGGTAACGGGTTCTTTGACGATTCAGGTACTGTTCGATCGGCTGCCAATCAATCACTTGATCCAACTTCAATAGTGGGAAGCGGTCGATGTGTTTGGCAATCATGGCTTGTGCGGTTTGCCGGAAGAAGGTGCTCATGAGAAATCCCCTAAATGTCTTGGTGGGAATTTAGGGGATTTTGGGGGGATTTTGCAAAGGTCTCAGGCCGTCTGAAAAGCGGCTTCGGCGCAGTTGAAACGGCGCAAACCGTTTTGACGCCGAAAGGCCGTCTGAACACTCCGTTGCGGAATGTTCAGACGGCCTTTCCGTGTCCACCCTTATTTGCCCTGCCGTTTTTTCACGCTGACTTGGCGGGTTTTCTTTTTGCCGCCGCTGTTGCGCTCTTTTTCAGCTTTGCGGTTTTCGCGTTTGGCGATGCGGTTGCTCAAAGTGACGCGGCGCAGGGGTTTGGATTTGGTCTGCTCGGCGGTTTCTTCGTAGGGGTTTTCGCCGACGTTGTACTGGATGCGCAGCGGCGTGCCTTGCAGGTTGAAGGCTTTGCGGAAGGTCTGCGTCAGGTAGCGGGTGTAGGAATCGGAGATGTGTTGTAGGGCGTTGCCGTGAATGACGATAACGGGCGGGTTCATGCCGCCCTGGTGGGCGTAGCGCATTTTCGGGCGCACGAGTCCGGCGCGGGCGGGCGCTTGGCGCTCGACGGCGCTTTGCAGCACGCGGGTGATTTTCGGCGTCGGCATTTTGATCATCGCCGCGTCGTAGGCCGCCTGAATGCTGGCAAACAGGCCGTCTATGCCTTTTTCTTTCAGGGCGGAGATGTAGTGGAAGCGGGCGAAATCGAGGAAGTAGAGTTTGCGGGCGATGTCGCGCTTGACCTGTTCGCGCCGCTCTTCGCTGATGCCGTCCCATTTGTTGACGGCCACGACCAGCGCCCTGCCCGCTTCGAGGGCGAAGCCGGCGATGGTGGCGTCTTGGTCGGCAATGTCCTGCTGCGCATCGAGCACCAAAACGGCGACGTTGGCGGCTTCGACGGCCTGCATGGCTTTGATAACGGAGAATTTTTCCACCGCTTCGTCCACTTTGCCGCGGCGGCGCACGCCTGCGGTGTCGATGATGGTGAAGGGTTTGCCTTCGCGCTCGAAGTCGATGTGGATGCTGTCGCGCGTCGTGCCCGCCATGTCGAAGGCAATCACGCGCTCTTCGCCGAGGATGGCGTTGACGAGGGTGGATTTGCCGACGTTGGGACGGCCGATAACGGCGAAAACGGGGTGTCTGGCAGCCTGCTCTTCTGCTTCGGCATCGGGGAAGTTTTCCAGTACGTCTTCGATAAGGTGGTAGACGCCGTCGCCGTGCGCGCCGGAAATGACGTGCGGCTCGCCTAGGGCGAGTTCGTAAAATTCGGCCGCCAGCACGTCGTGCCGCCCGCCCTCGCCTTTGTTTACCGCCAGATAGACGGGGCGCGGGCTTTGGCGCAGGCGGTCGGCGATAATTTTGTCCTGCGGCGTGAGGCCGGTGCGGGCGTCGACGAGGAAGACGACGGCGTCGGCTTCGTCGACGGCCTGCAAGGTCTGTTTGGCCATTTCATGCAGGATGCCGCTGTCGACGACGGGCTCGAAGCCGCCGGTGTCGATAACCAGATAGGGCTTGCTGCCGAGGCGGCCGTGGCCGTAGTGGCGGTCGCGGGTGAGGCCGGGCAGATCGTGCACGAGTGCGTCTTTGCTGCGGGTGAGGCGGTTAAAGAGGGTGGATTTGCCGACGTTCGGCCTGCCCACGAGGGCGATGGTTGGTTTCATGTTACGGTTTCCGTGTTGAGGCCGTCTGAAAAGGCGATGCGCCCGTTTTTTCAGACGGCCTGAGCGGCTGAGGCCGTCTGAAAATTCCTTTTCGGTTTCAGACGGCCTGATGTTATTTGGATTCGCCAGCTTTCATCTCGAGGGTTTCGCGGCCGGGTGCGTCTTTCGGGGTTTTGTCCAAGGCCAGGCGGTAGGCTTCGGCGGCTTCTTTGCTTTTGCCCTGTGCGTAGAGCACGTCGCCCTGCGTTTCCAGAAGCACGCCGGCAAAGGCGGCATCAACAGGCGTTTTCAGAGTAGCGAGGGCGGCGTCGTATTTTTTCTGCTGCGCCTGTACGGATGAGAGCCGCTGCACGGCCAGCGCGCGGACGAAGGCGTCCTGCTGGTTTTGCAGCACCCAGCCGAGCTGTTTTTCCGCTTCGGCATAACGGCCTTTGTCGAAATCGTCGGCGGCAGCCATCATGGCGGCTTGGGCGGCGGCGATGCTGTCGGGATGGTTTTGCTGCAAATTAAGCAGTTCGGCGCGGACGGCTTTTTCGTCGCTGCCGCCCTGCGCTTTTTCGACAAGGGCGGCCAGCGCGGCGGCGGCTTCGCCGTTTTTCTCCTGGCGGTAGTGGGCGTACATCACCGAGCCGAAATAGGCGGCGGCGGCCAGCACCAGCGCGGCGAAGACCCAGCGCCCCCATTTATTCCAGAGATATTTGAAGTTTTCGAGTTCCTGCTGTTCGTCTAAATGTGAAGCCATTTATTCGCTCTTCCATTGTTTCAGTTGTTCGGCCAGTGCGGCGGCAGGCACGGTCTGCTGGCCGCGGCCGCCCTGCATGTCTTTGAGGGTTGCCTCTCCCTGCGCCGCTTCGCTTTCACCGACGATAACGGCAAAACGCGCGCCGCTGGCGTCGGCTTTTTTCATTTGGTTTTTCAGGCTTTGCGCGCCGCAGTGCTGCAATACGGAAAATCCGGCAGCACGCAGCTGCGCGGCATAGCGCATGGCTGCCGCCAGCCCTTCGGGCTGCTGCATCATGTATACATCGGGCGCAGACTCGGTTTTCAGACGGCCGTATTCGTTTACCAGCAGCAGCAGGCGCTCGATGCCCATGGCAAAGCCGATGGCGGGGGCGTCTTTGCCGCCGAGTTCGCCGATCAGGCCGTTGTAGCGGCCGCCGCCGCAGACGGTGGCCTGTGCGCCGAGTTTGTCGGTCGTCCACTCGAAGACGGTGAGGTTGTAGTAGTCGAGGCCGCGCACGAGGCGGGGGTTTTCGACATAGGCGATGCCCAACGCGTCGAGTAGGTTTTTGAAGCCTGTGTAGTGCGCCATCGATTCTTCGCCGAGATAATCGAGCAGGCGCGGGGCGGCGTTGCAGATTTCCTGCAAATCGGGATTTTTGCTGTCGAGCACGCGCAGGGGGTTGGTGTACATGCGGCGGCGGCTGTCTTCGTCCAACTTGTCTTCATGGCTTTGCAGGTAGGCGACAAGGGCGCTGCGGTGGGCGGCGCGCTCTTCTTTGTTGCCCAAATTGTTGATTTCCAAGGCCAGGTGCTCGGAAATGCCCAGCTCACGCCACAGGTCGGCGCACATGGCGATCATTTCGGCATCGACGTCTGGGCCGTCGTAGCCGAGTGCTTCGACGCCGACTTGGTGGAACTGGCGGTAGCGGCCTTTCTGCGGCCGTTCGCGGCGGAACATCGGCCCCATGTACCAGAGTTTCTGCGGGCTGTTGTACAGAAGGTTGTGTTCGACGATGGCGCGCAGGCAGGAGGCCGTTCCCTCGGGGCGCAGGCTGAGGCTGATGGTGTCGTTGGAATCGGCGAAGGTGTACATTTCTTTGCCGACGACGTCGGTTTCTTCGCCGATGGAGCGGACAAACAGGCCGGTCTGCTCGACGATGGGCGTGCGGATTTGGCTGTAACCGAAGCGCCGCGTCCAACGGGAAACGGTATCTTCAAATGCCTGCCAGAAGGCCGAGGTAAGCCGGAAGTCTTTTTGTTCGACCGGCAACAAATCGTTCATGCCTTTTACGGCTTGGATTTTTTGTCCCATGCTTTCACTTTCTGTCGGATGTTTTTGTGCCCGGCGCAGCGGGCGGAACGGGTAGCTCGAACGGCAACAGGAGGAGGGGTGGATGCGGTTTCTATGTTTTCAGACGGCCTGCCGATAGGAGAGGCCGTCTGAAAACGGGAAACGGACTGCCCGAAAGATACTTTCGCACGGCCGTCAGACCCGCGGGGCAAACTGGCGCAGCATGCTGTCGGCCAGCTGCACGAACTGCTGGTATTTTTCCGAACGCTCGATTTTGCCTTTGTCGAGGCCGATATTGGCCAGCATGCCCGCCTTGTTGCCGTATACCACGGTGTTTTCGATTTCAAAGCCGCCGCTCTGTATCGGCGTGATAAAGGCCTGCAGCATTTCTCCTGCGGGGATATTCTGCAAAATCAGGCTTTTTTTCATGTTCGGCGGCAGGTCGGCGCCGACCAACTGGAAAGGGTTGTGCACCGCGTCGGTAATGCCCAGATAGCTGTAAATATATATCTGGTGGGCGATTTTTGGATTGTTTTGCAGATAAAGGCGTAAGAGTAATTCCCGTAAGTCTTGGCTCATTTTTATATTCTTCATGTGTTTTTAAATGTGCCCGAATGCGGCGGGCACTTACCGTGTTTTCCCTTTTTTAACCCGATGCACGCGCTTAGGCCGTCTGAATCGGGATAATCCGGCTGCGGTCACGCTTTTTGCCGTGTTCGCCGTAATTCGTTTCGACATAGTCGCGCACGATGGCGAGAAATTCGGCAGCCATATTGTCGCCTTTGAGTGTTACCTTGCGTTCGCCGTCGACATAGACGGGGGCGATCGGCGTTTCGCCCGTACCGGGAAGGCTGATGCCGATGTCGGCCAGCTTGCTTTCGCCCGGGCCGTTGACAACGCAGCCCATGACTGCGACGTTGAGGTTTTCCACGCCGGGGTATTGCAGACGCCACACTATCATCTGTTCGCGCAAATATTGCTGGATGTCGCGCGCCAGCTCCTGAAAAACGGTGCTGGTGGTGCGTCCGCAGCCGGGACAGGCGGTAACCATAGGTGTGAAAGAGCGCAGCCCCATGGTTTGCAGGATTTCCTGCGCTACGACCACCTCCTGCGTGCGCGAAGAACCGGGCTCGGGCGTAAGCGAAATGCGGATGGTGTCGCCTATGCCTTCCTGCAACAATACGGACAGGGCAGCCGTGGAGGCGACGATACCTTTGCTGCCCATGCCCGCTTCAGTCAGCCCCAAATGCAGCGGATAACGGCAGCGGCCGCCCAAATCGCGGTAGACCTGTATCAAGTCCTGTACCGACGATACTTTGCAGGACAGGATGATTTTGTTGTCCGGCAAACCCAAATCGACGGCTTTTTGCGCCGATTCCAAAGCGGAAACGATTAAAGCCTCCTTCATCACGGCTTCGGGAGACTTCGGCGAGGCGGAAGCCAGGTTGGCATCCATCATGCGCTTTGCCAAGCTTTGGTCGAGCGACCCCCAGTTGACACCGATGCGCACGGCTTTTCCGTGTTCGGCGGCGGTTTGGATCATAAAGGCGAATTTTTCGTCGCCTTTCGCGCCTTTGCCGACATTGCCGGGGTTGATGCGGTATTTCGAGAGCGCTTTGGCGCAGTCGGGAAATTCGGCAAGCAGCCGCTCGCCGTTGAAATGGAAATCGCCAATCAGAGGAGTGTTGCAGCCCATATCGTCCAAACGGCTGCGGATTTCCGCCACTTTGGCAGCGGAATCGGGATTGTTGACCGTTATCCGCACCATCTCGGAACCCGCTTCGCTCAACTCTTTGACTTGCAAAGCCGTCGCTTCGGCATCTGCGGTGTCGGTGTTGGTCATAGACTGGACAACGACAGGGGAATCCGAGCCCACGGAAATATGGTCGATCTGCACCTGATGGGTCGGTCGGCGTGGAATGGCTGTATTCATGGATTTATTTGCCCGCTGCGAAGGCCGCGGTTTTTTTGTCGATCATGTGGTCCGCCACTGCAATGTTTTGCGAACCGTAAGAAACAGCAGCACCTTTGGCATATCCGATCCACACGTCATACGGTGCGGCACCGGAAAAACGGTGTTCGCTGTTGGCAGGAACAACGCGGTTGACCAGCTCTTTGCCGGTTTTGTCCTTGATAACCAGCATGGAGCGGTAGCGTACTTTCACCACCAGCTCGGCATCTGCCGGTTCGGCCGTCTGAACGCCGGAAGCGGCAGCCGATGCGCTGTTTTGCATGGGCAGTACGGAAATGTTTTCCGCATTGACATTGGGTGCGGCAACCTGGCCCAAGCCGACATCGGCTTCGCTGGTGGCCGTCTGCTTGGTATTTTCCTCACGGGATTTTCCCTGCCAGACATAAACGCCGAAGCCGATGGCGGCGATTGCCAGCACGCCGAATATCCACGTCGGAAACGGTCTGCCGATTTTCTGGTTTTGGAAATTCAACGAAGAAGACTGTCTGCCCTGCTCGACAATATGGCTGCGTACGCCTGTTCCGGGCAGGATTTTATCGAGATAGGAAGAAACCAGCTGTTCGTCCAAATCCAAAAAACGGCCATAGGTGCGCAAGAAGCCTCTGACAAAAACCGTTTCGCGCATATGTTCGTAATTGCCCGACTCAAAGGCCTCGATTTGTTTGGCCGACAGTTTCAGCCGTTCTGCGACCTCCCCCAGCGACAGTTCCCTGCTTTCGCGCCTCTCGCGCAGTAACTTGCCAAACTCTTCGGCAGGGGTTTGCGACACTTGGCTTTCTGCGTTCTGACTCATGTTCAGCGTCCTGTTGCGATGGTTTGCAGTTCATCCGAATAAGGATAATTGGCACGAAGCTGCGCTTCGTATTCGTAAGCAGCCTGCGAATTGCCTGTAGCTCTCGCAATCTGCCAGCCCAACAGCAAATCCTCCGCTCCCAAGACATCTACCCGGCTCTGATACTGGCGGAAAAGCTGGTCGGCTTCTTTGATTTGCCCTGCCAGCATTTTGGTTTTGGCCAACTCCCTGCGCAGCGGCATGAAATCGGGAGCAGAAGCGATACCGCGCTCCAAATAAGCCTGCGATAGCGAATACTGCCCCATTTTCGCGCTGCAAATGCCCTTGTTCATATAAGCAACATAGGGCGCGGGATAAGTAGGATCGGACAGCGCCCTGTCAAAATAAGGCATGGCCGCATTGGGATTGTTCATCGAACTGCACAGAAACCAGCCGTAGTTATTGTTGATTTCCGCTCCGTTCGGCTGCAATTGCAGCGCTTCGCGGAAACTGGCTTCCGCCTTGTCGAACACTTTCAAAAACTGATAAATCTGCGCGCGCATCAGCCAGGCGATTTCGTTTTTTCTGTCGGCCTGCAACGCTTCTTCGATAGTCGTTACCGCCAGGCGGTAATCCTTGGCACGCATATATTCCAGAGCCAACTGCGTCTTAATGCGCGACACCTCTTCGGTGCGCTCCTGCTTGCTCGGCTGTTTGACCGAAGTTCCGCCGCAGGCGCTCAACGCGCAAGCGAGCAATACCGCTTTCCACAACTGTTTCATGCTAAAACCTTACTGTTGAACCAATAACTGCTGCCATTTCTGCTGGCGGCGGGTCTTGTCCTTCACCTGTCCGGCAAGCTGTCCGCAGGCGGCATCGATATCGTCGCCGCGCGTTTTGCGCACCGTAACGACAAAACCGGCCTGCTGCAGAATATCCCTGAATACACGGATATTTTCCGCAGACGAACGATCGTAACCGGAGTTCGGGAAGGGATTAAACGGTATCAGATTGAATTTGCAGGGAACGTCTTCCACCAGTTTCAACAACTCGCGTGCGTGCTCCGCTTTATCGTTGATACCGTCAAGCATCACGTATTCGAAAGTAACAAAATCACGCGGCGCCTTAACCAAATAACGCCTGCATGCACCCATCAATTCCTTCAAGGGATATTTTTTGTTTAAAGGCACGATTTGGTCGCGCACCGCATCATTTGATGCGTGCAGAGAAACTGCCAAAGCCACGGGCATATCTTCTTTCAGCCTATCCATCTGCGGCACCATACCCGAAGTGGATACGGTTACCCGGCGGCGGCTAAGACCGTAGCCGTGATTGTCAAGCATTACGGACAAGGAGCGGACAACATTTTCATAATTTGCCAGCGGCTCGCCCATACCCATCATCACAACATTGGATATAACCCGCTCGTCTTTCGGAGTCGCACCCAACGCTTTGTTCGCCCACCACAACTGGCCGATGATTTCGGCAGTAGTGAGATTGCGGTTGAAGCCCTGACGGCCGGTCGAACAGAAAGTGCACTCCAACGCACAACCCACCTGTGAAGAAATACAGAGCGTGCCGCGATCGGATTCGGGAATGAAAACAGTCTCGACGCCGTTGCCCGTACCGACATCCAGCAGCCATTTGCGCGTACCGTCTTTCGACTCCTGAGACGTCATCAGCGCCGGAACGCCGATTTGCGCCTTTTCTTCCAACTTGGCACGCAGGGACTTCGCCAAATCGGTCATCTCGGCAAAATTTGCAGCGCCGCTCCAATGCATCCAGCGCATAACCTGGCGGGCGCGGAACGGCTTTTCGCCCATTTCCGCAAACCATGCCGTCAGGCTGTTTAAGTCGTAATCTAACAGATTGTTTTTCATAAATTTGGAATTGGTTTGTTCAAACCGTTAAAGTAAAGCATCTCTTTGATGATGAATGATGCTTTTCAGACGGCCTTACGTTAACGGTTTTGCTGCCGCATTCGGGAAAGCGGCAGCAAATGAAGATTCCGAATCAGCGCGGGCAGATTTCGTTTTCGCCAAAGAAATAAGCCACTTCGATAGCGGCGTTTTCTTCGCTGTCCGAACCGTGCACGGCGTTTTCGCTAACGGAATCGGCAAAGTCGGCACGAATCGTGCCGACTGCGGCTTCTTTCGGATTGGTTGCCCCCATCAGTTCGCGGTTTTTCGCTACGGCATTTTCGCCTTCGAGCACTTGAATCATGACCGGGCCGCTAATCATAAACGCTACCAGTTCGCCGAAAAACGGCCGATCTTTATGAACGGCATAAAAACCTTCGGCCTCTTCTTTACTCAAATGCTTCATTTTGGCGGCAACAATTTTCAAGCCGCTGTCTTCGAAGCGGCTGTAGATTTTACCAATCAAGTTTTTACCGACGGCATCTGGCTTGACGATGGAAAGTGTTCGCTGAACAGACATTGAATTCTCCTTATATAAAAAAACAGGCGGCAAATTGCCGCCGAATTGTAGCAAGTTTTTCTTTATTCCGCTTAGTTTTTAACTCTTTGAAAGCACCCTCTGCGGCTGCTCGGACGAAGAGAGCACCAAATGCGGCAGATTGAGATATTCCTGCGACTGCATTTCGGTGAGACGGCTGGCCGTCCGGACAAACTCGTTGGCAAAATCGCCTTCTACGTAAATCTCGTCAACGGGAACTTCGCAGGTGGCGCAGAATTTGACGCGGTAGTCGTACATCACGTCTATCAGCCAAGTCAGCCGCCGCGCCTCCGCCCTTTCCGTTTCGTGCAGCTTTTCGATTCCCGACACAAAAATCATCTCATAGCGTTCGGAAAGATAAAGATAATCTGCCTGCGAACGCGGGCCGAAGCACAAAACACGGAAATCAAACCAAACTGCTTTGGCTGTATGCCCTTTGCAGGGCAGCATACGGCCGTGGATTTCGATTTCAGACGGCCTCACGCTCTGTCCTTCGCTTATCTGGGCAAACAGTTGCGCCAACCTGCTTTCGTTTTCCGTATTAGCGGGAATGTAAAACACTTCTGCCGCCGTCAGAGTTCTGTGCCGGTAATCCTCACCACCATCCACATTTAAAATGGTCAGTTTGTCTTCAATCAGGGCGATGGTCGGCAGAAAGCTGCTGCGGTTTTGTCCCTGTGGGTAGAGCTCGGATGGTGCATAGTTGGAAGTCGCCACCAGCACCACGCCTTCGTTAAACAGATTTTCCAACAGTCTGCCCAAAATCATCGCGTCGGCAATATCGCTGACATGGAACTCGTCAAAGCACAACACCCGCGTTTCTTTGGCGATTTCGGCAGCCACGGTTTTCAACGGATCGGCTTCGCTTTTCAGGGCGCGCAGCCTTTGGTGGATTTCCGCCATAAAAGCATGAAAATGCACGCGGCGTTTACGTCGGTAGGGCAGGCAGCCGAAGAAGGCATCCATCAGAAAACTTTTTCCCCTGCCCACGCCGCCGTAGAAATACAGACCTTTAGGCAGTTGCGGCGAACGCAGGCTGCGTCCTAAAAAACGGTTGCGCTTGCGCTTGAACATCATCAGCTCCGTCCACAAGCGGTCGAGATGTTCGATGGCGCGCGCCTGCGCGGCGTCGCGGATAAACGCGGGCTGCTGCGAAGCCGCCTGATACCAGGTCAGCGGGCTGTGGTTTTGATAGGGAGGAGGGATAAAGCGGGACGTAGTTTTTTCGGACATGGTTTTTCAGACGGCGTCTTATTTTTGTCAGTACGCATTATAGTGTATTTCAGCATGATGTTAAGCGGTGCGGCTTCTCCGACAACGGCCGTACCACGGCGGCGGAATGAAAAAAAGAGTGCCGCACAGTGCGGCACCCTTGTTTTTCCGGACGGACGGTTTATTCGGCAGTCATCGACCGATCGACACGTTCGCGCAATTCCTTACCCGGCTTGAAATGGGGGACGTGTTTTTCAGGCACGTCCACTTTCGCTCCGGTTTTCGGATTACGCCCCTGGCGGGCGGGTCTGTGGTTCAAATCAAAACTGCCAAATCCGCGGATTTCGATCCTCTGGCCGCGAGCCAGCGAACGGGTCATGGTATCGACCAAAACCTTCACGCTGTACTCGACGTCTTTCGCCATCAGGTGCGTACCGTTCTTCTGGGCAAAAACCTCAGCCAAACGAACCATCAGCTCTGATTTGGTCATAACGATCGTCCCGGATTATTCGTTGTCGCCGGACAATTTGGCTTTCAGCAGATCGCCCAGGCTGGTGGTACCGGCATTGGCGGAGGATGCTGCATTGACCGAATTGAGGGCGTCGCGGCTTTCTTTGGCGTCTTTGGCTTTGACCGACAGCTTGATGCTGCGGTTTTTGCGGTCGACAGTCACGATAACCGCTTCCACTTCTTCGCCTTCTTTCAGCTTGGTGGTCAGATCTTCCACACGGTCAGCGGCAAATTCGGAGGCAGGCAGGTAGCCTTCCACTTCGTCACCCAAAACGACAACCGCGCCTTTGGCTTCGACGGATTTCACAGTACCTTTAACCAGCGAGCCTTTGTCGTTGACGCTGATGTAGTTGCCGAAAGGATCGCCTTCGAGCTGTTTGATGCCCAAGGAAATGCGTTCTTTTTCCACATCGATGCCCAATACGACGGCTTCCACTTCTTCGCCTTTTTTGTACTTACGGACAGCTTCTTCGCCGGACTCGGTCCAAGACAAATCGGACAGGTGAACCAAACCGTCGATGTTACCGGGCAGGCCGACAAACACGCCGAAGTCGGTAATGGATTTGACGGCGCCTTTGATTTTATCGCCTTTATTGTAGTTGGCGGCGAAATCTTCCCAAGGATTGGGCTGGCACTGTTTCATGCCCAGGCTGATGCGGCGGCGGTCTTCGTCGATTTCCAGAATCATCACTTCGACTTCGTCGCCCAGCTGTACGACTTTGCTCGGATGTACGTTTTTGTTGGTCCAATCCATTTCGGAAACGTGTACCAAACCTTCGATGCCCTGTTCGATTTCAACGAACGCGCCGTAGTCGGTAAGGTTGGACACTTTGCCGAACAGGCGGGTGCCGGCCGGGTAACGGCGGGCGAGGCCGCTCCAGGGATCTTCGCCCAGCTGCTTGACGCCGAGGGAAACGCGCTGTTTGTCCTGGTCGAATTTCAGCACTTTGGCTTCGACTTCCTGGCCGACTTCCAACACTTCGCTCGGGTGTTTCACGCGGCGCCATGCCAGATCGGTGATGTGCAGCAGGCCGTCGATACCGCCCAGATCCACGAATGCGCCGTAGTCGGTGATGTTTTTGACGATGCCTTTGACAACAGTGCCCTCTTGCAGGTTTTCCAGCAGGGCTTTGCGCTCTTCGCCCAAAGTGGCTTCAAGTACGGCGCGGCGGGAAACCACGACGTTGTTGCGTTTTTTATCCAGTTTGATGACTTTGAATTCGATTTCTTTGCCTTCAAAGTGGGAAGTGTCTTTGATGGGGCGCACGTCCAAGAGCGAGCCGGGCAGGAAGGCGCGGATGCTGTTGATCATGACGGTGAGGCCGCCCTTGACTTTGCCGTTGATCAGGCCGGAGAGGATGTCGCCGTTTTCCATTGCTTCTTCCAAAGCAATCCAGTCGGCGGCGCGTTTGGCTTTTTCGCGCGACAGTTTGGTTTCGCCGAAGCCGTTTTCCACCGATTCGATGGTGACGGTAACGAAGTCGCCTACTTTGACTTCCACTTCGCCTTGCGGGTTTTTGAATTCGTTGATGTCGATGAGCGACTCGGATTTCAGGCCGGCGTTGACGATGACGAATTTGTCTTCAATCGCCACCACTTCGGCGGTAATCACCTCACCCGCGTTCATTTCCTGAACGGCGGAGTACTCTTCCAACAACTGGGCAAAATTTTCCATATTTGCTAAATCTTTCTTTGCGCTGCCGGAGGGCGCGGGGTTTTGAGTTGTAAAACGGCAGACCCTTCCGGCCGGGCTGCCGCTGCCACATGTTTTCAGACGGCCTTCCGTATCAAAAAGGCCGTCTGAAAAACGAAAGCGCGGATTATATACTAGATTTGTTTTTGCTCATACCAATCAACTACTTTTTTTACCGCCTCTTCGATGCCCATGGCCGAAGTGTCCAACAGCAGCGCGTCGGGCAGGCGCACCAGCGGCGCGGCGGCGCGGCAGCGGTCGGCTTCGTCGCGCGCTTCGATGTCGGAGAGAATGCGCTCAAACACCGCGCCTTCGCACGCAATGCCGAGCTGTTTGGCGCGGCGCTCTGCCCGCACCTGCGCCGACGCGGTCAAAAACACCTTCAACGCAGCATCGGGAAACACCACCGAACCCATATCGCGCCCGTCGGCCACCAGCCCGGATGCCGTCTGAAAGTCGCGCTGGCGCTGCAACAGGGCGGCGCGCACCGCGGGAAGCTGCGCCACCGCCGACGCGCCCATGCCGATTTCCTCACTGCGGATGGCGTTGCCGACGTCCTCGCCGTCGAGCAGCACTCGTTGTCCGTCAAACTGCGCGGGCAGCGCGGCGGCCAGTGCGGCTACGGCGGCTTCGTTCGTCCAACCCACATTCCGCTGCCGCGCATAGAGAGCGGTCAGGCGGTACAGCGCGCCCGAGTCGAGATAATTCCAACCCAGAGCCGCCGCCACCCGCGAGGCCACCGTACCTTTGCCCGACGCGCTCGGGCCGTCGATGGCGATTACCTTTGTTGTCATTTTCATTCCTCAAATTAACGCTTTTCGGCATAATAGCAAGCCTTGTTAACAGATTCCAGCGCCGCCATGACCACCGAATCCCTCCGCCTCGAAGCACGCCGTCTGAAACCCTCCACCGTCGCCCTGCCCGGCTCGAAAAGCATCAGCAACCGCACCCTGCTTCTGACCGCCCTGTCCGACGGCGTCTGCACCATCCGCTCGCTGCTCGCATCCGACGACACCGACCGCATGCTCGACGCTCTCGCCGCCTTGGGTGTGCGCATCGAACATCTTTCAGACGGCCTCGTACGCGTACACGGCTGCGGCGGACGCTTTCCCGCCGCCGAAGCCGACTTGTTCCTCGGCAACGCCGGAACCGCCTTCCGCCCGCTGACCGCCGCCCTCGCCGTACTCGGCGGCAACTACCGCCTGCACGGCATCCCGCGCATGCACGAACGCCCCATCGGCGACCTCGTCGACGCCCTGCGCCTCATCGGCGCCGACATCCGCTATCTCGGCAACGACGGCTACCCGCCCCTCTCTGTCGGCCGCCGCAGCGACAACGGCGTGCGCAGCGTACCGATTAAAGGCAACGTATCCAGCCAGTTTCTCACCGCCCTTTTGATGGCACTGCCGCTCACCGGCGAAGCCTGCGAAATCCGCGTCGAAGGCGAACTGATTTCCAAACCCTACATCGACATCACCCTCAACCTGATGCAACGCTTCGGCGTCGCCGTCGAAAACCGCGCCTACCGCAGCTTCCTCGTCCCCGCCGCAGGCTACCGCGCCCCCGAACGCATCACCGTCGAAGGCGACGCATCGAGCGCCTCCTACTTCCTTGCCGCCGGACTGCTCGGCGGCACGCCCGTACGCGTCACCGGCTTGGGCAAAAACGCCGTCCAAGGAGACGCCGCCTTCGCCGCCGAACTGGAAAAAACCGGCGCGATCGTCACTTGGGGCGACGACTTTATCGAAGTGTCCCGCGCCCCCGGCCAAAGCGTGCGCGCCTTCGATTTGGACGCCAACCACATCCCCGACGCCGCCATGACCCTCGCCATCGTCGCCATCGCCGCCGACGGCCCGTGCGCCATCCGCAACATCGCCTCGTGGCGCGTCAAAGAAACCGACCGCATCGCTGCCATGGCCGCCGAGCTGCGCAAAGTCGGCGCAACCGTGGAAGAAGGCGCGGACTTTATCCGCATCACCCCGCCCGCCGCCCCCACACCAAACGCCGTCATCGACACCTACGACGACCACCGCATGGCCATGTGCTTCTCCCTCGTTTCCCTGCTCGGCGTACCCGTCACCATCAACGACCCCGCCTGCGTGCGCAAAACCTTCCCCGACTACTTCGCCGTGTTCGAGTCTCTAAAAGCATAAAACGGGAAAGGCCGTCTGAAAATGCCCTTTTCCGTTTTCAGAAACGCCATTCCCGCACAGGCGGCAGCGGCCTCAGATACCGCCCGCGACGCATACCGTTTGAGGCCGTCTGAAAAACCAAAACCCGTTTAAACTTCGCCGAAGCCCCGTTTTCAGACGGCCTCTGCCCGCCTTTTCAGACGGCCTGCCCTTTCTATATAATGCGCCACCGGTTTGTTGACAATCCGGGCAGCGGCAATGTTTGCCCGAGGCCGTCTGAAAACCCCAAACGGAGAAAAAAGGAGAAACCCCATGCACTACGAATTTGCCACCGCCGACCTGATCGACATCGCGCCCGACACGCCCTCCTGCGAAATCCAGTTCCGCAGCTTCGGCCGCCGCGCACGCTTCTGCGGCCGCATCCGCACCGTCAGATGCTTCCGCGACAACGGCCTGGTCAAACAGATTCTGAACACCCATTCCGACGGCGAAGTGCTGGTTGTCGACGGCGGCGGCTCTTTTGCCAGCGCGCTGATCGGCGATTTAATCGCCTCGGCGGGCGCGGCCAACGGCTGGGCGGGCGCGGTGGTGTACGGCGTCGTGCGCGACAGCGAAGCGCTCAACGAACTCGATTTCGGCATCAAGGCGCTGGGCACGAACCCGCGCAAAAGCGCGAAAGAAGGCGCGGGCGAAACGGATGGCGTGCTGACTTTCGGCGGCGTCGATTTCGTGCCCGGCCATTATCTGTACAGCGACGCCGACGGCATCCTCACCGCCGCCGAACCCTTTACTTTGGATTAAAAAACAGAACGGACACATCATGCAGATTACTTCGCAATGGCTCGACGGCCTGTGCTTTGTCGCTTCCACCGAAGCGGGGCACAGCGTCGTGATGGAAGGCTCGGCGGCCGAAGGTGCGGCGCGGCGCGGGCCGACGCCGATGGAAATGCTGCTCTTGGGCATGGCCGGCTGTGCCAGTGCCGACGTAGTGCTCATTGCGCAGAAACAGCGCCAGCACATCACCGGCTGCCGCGCCGAAATCAGCGCCAAACGCGCCGACGAAGCCCCGCGCGTGTTCACTGAAATCGACATCCGTTTCACCGTATCCGGCCGCAACCTGAAAGAAGCCGCCATCGCCAAAGCGGTGGAACTGTCGGCGGAAAAATACTGCTCGGCCTCCATCATGCTGGGCAAAACCGCCGCCATCAGCCACAGCTTCGAAATCGAAGAAACACCCGACACCGTTTAAACCGCAGGCCGTCTGAAAAAGGACAACACGCTTTTCAGACGGCCTCTCCATTGACGGCCGCACCGCGCGTCCGCCGTTTTTCTCCCCGAAATACCGAAAGGAAACATACAAATGGCCAATATCCTCGTCATTCCCGTCTGCCCCCATGCCGACGCCGCCCAAGCCGCAGCCAACATTGCCGCGCAACTGCCCGGCGCCGCCGTGTTCAACGTCACCGAAAACGCCGAAGAAGCCGTGCGCCTCGCCTCGGCAGGCAAAGCCGACGACTGGTTCGACCTCCTGATCGGCCGCGCCGCCGCCCTGAACGCGCAAAACCTTGTTATCCAAGGCATCGCCCCCAACGACGCCCACCTTTTTTTAAGCCGTCTGAACAACGACTTGGCCGGAGCCTTTAACGCCCGTGTCGTCTTCGCCGTCAGCAGCGGCCACGCCACCGCCGAGCGGCTGAACATGGCCAAAGCCTCCTTCGCCGGACGCGCCGTCGAATTCGGCGGCGTGATCGGCGCGCCCGCCGCCGTGGCCGAAGCCGCCGGCCTCGCCTTCCTCGGCAGCATCGAAAAACCCGAAAACACCGCCGCACTGGCCGCGCCGCAAGCCGTGCGCCTGTCGCCCGCCCAATTCCGCTTCAACATGATGGAAGCCGCCCGCAAGGCCGACAAACGCATCGTCCTGCCCGAAGGCGCAGAGCCGCGCACTGTCGAAGCCGCCGTTATCTGCCACGAAAAAGGCATCGCCCGCTGCGTGCTGCTGGCCAAACGCGCCGAAGTCGAAGCCGTCGCCCAAGCGCGCGGCCTGACCCTGCCCGCCTCGCTGGAAATCATCGACCCCGACACGCTGATCGAACAATACGTCGCCCCCATGTGCGAGCTGCGCAAATCCAAAGGCCTCACGCCCGAAGACGCGCGCAAACAGCTTCAAGACACCGTCGTCCTCGGCACGATGATGATGGCGCAAAACGACGTCGACGGCCTCGTCTCCGGCGCCGTGCACACCACCGCCAACACCATCCGCCCCGCCTTGCAGCTCATCAAAACCGCCCCCGGCGCCAGCATCGTGTCCAGTGTGTTCTTCATGCTGCTGCCCGGCCAGGTGCTGGTATACGGCGACTGCGCGGTCAACCCCAACCCCACGCCTGAACAGCTGGCCGAAATCGCCATCCAGTCGGCCGCTTCCGCCCAAGCCTTCGGCATCGAGCCGCGCGTGGCGATGATTTCCTACTCCACCGGCACATCCGGCGCCGGCCCCGACGTCGACGCCGTCGCCCAAGCCGTTGCCATCGCCAAGGAAAAAGCCCCCAACCTCGCCATCGACGGTCCGCTGCAATACGACGCCGCCTCCGTTGCCGACGTGGCCAAATCCAAAGCGCCGAACAGCCCCGTCGCCGGCAAAGCCACCGTATTCGTCTTCCCCGACCTGAACACCGGCAACTGCACCTACAAAGCCGTCCAGCGCAACGCCAACGTATTGAGCGTCGGCCCCATGCTGCAAGGCCTGCGCAAACCGGTAAACGACCTCTCGCGCGGCGCGCTGGTCGAAGACATCGTCTACACCATCGCGCTGACCGCCATCCAGGCAACGCAAACCGCATAAGCGGATTTCCGTTCCGACAAAAAGGCCGTCTGAAAAAACCTGCGAAGCAGGTTTTTTCAGACGGCCTCAACTTTCAGACGGCCTCAACTTTCAGACGGCCTCAACTTTCAGACGGCCTCAACTTTCAGACGGCCTCAACTTTCAGAC
>NZ_JBKGTW010000028.1:0-26390 GCF_046546535.1 Neisseria sp. WLZKY-1 | reverse complement strand
GCGGCGTGCTCACCAAAATGGGCTACCAGCGCGCCAGCATCGAAGACGGCGGCAGCTTCGACCGCTACTTCAAACCCTACGACGCCCTGGGCATCAGCGCGGTGATCGAGTTTTCCGGCAGCTATGTCCCCGAAGAAAACATCCCCGCCGTACTCTACAGCCTAAGCTTCGACAAACAGCGAGCCAGCTCATGGAACGACACCCGCCACCTGCTCGGCGCCGTTCCGCCCGTACTCCTGGCCGAAAGCTACGCCGACTACCTGAAAACCGCCGAAGCCTGCTCGGGCTACGACCCCGAATGGGAGAAGAAAACCCCGTGGTAGGGGGTTGAAAAGGCCGTCTGAAAGCGGAGCTTCAACAAAGTTAAAACATGCTTTCAGACGGCCTCAAATAAAAAAATCTGTTTTTTGATACGGACACGCAAAGGCAGCCTGAAACCCCGAAGGCCGTCTGAACACGCCAACCCCGCCGCGCATATTGCCCCCACCCTAGCTCTCCCCCGCAAGCGGGAGAGGGAACGCAGTTGCCCCGCCGTTTTCAGGCTGCCTTTCAAACGGCCTGTAAAAGCAGCCTGAAACCCATTCCCCCAACCCTGAAAACCCCGCCATGACCGACATCCTGCGCCAAAGTGCCGAACAAAAATACGCCGGCGAGCTGCAACGTCTCGCCGACAAAGACAAAAAATCCCCCAAACCCGCCGGTTGGAAGCTCTCTGCCCATGCCGTGCGCCGCTTTATTCTCGGCGACGACAAACTCGGCATCAGCCGCAAATTCTACGGCGACGACCCGCTAATCGACCGCGCCCTCGTTACCCTGATGGGGCGGCAGGGGCTGATGCTCGTCGGCGAGCCGGGCACCGCCAAATCCATGCTTTCCGAGCTGCTGGCCGCCGCCGTCTGCGGCACTTCGCAGCTCACCATCCAGGGCACGGCCGGCACCACCGAAGACCACATCAAATACTCGTGGAACTACGCCCTGCTGCTTGCCGAAGGGCCGGGCGAAAAATCGCTGATTCCCTCGCCGCTTTACCACGCCATGCAGCACGGCCGCATCGCCCGTTTTGAAGAAATCACCCGCTGCCCCGCCGAAATCCAAGACGTGCTGGTGTCGCTGATGTCGGAAAAACGCATGATGGTGCCCGAAATGGGGCAGGACGCGGGCATTGCCGCCGCCGCCGGTTTCAATATCATCGCCACCGCCAACCTGCGCGACCGGGGCGTGCACGAGATGTCTTCCGCGCTCAAACGCCGCTTTAATTTTGAAACCGTGCGCCCGATTGCCGACCGTGCGTTTGAAGTCGAGCTGGTGCAGATGCAGCTGAAAAACGAGCTGGGGGATTTGCACCATCAGGTAAACATCCGCCCCGAAGTCGTCGACATCCTGGTAACCGTGTTCCAAGAGCTGCGCACCGGCCAAACCGGCGAAGGCGGCAGCCTGAAAACGCCCGATGCGGTAATGTCCACCGCCGAAGCTGTCAACACCGCCCACGCCGCCTGCCTGCAGGCCGTGTATCTGGGCAACGGCGAGATGGACGCGGGCACCGTCGCCCGCCAGCTTGTCGGCGTGGTGTTCAAAGACAACGCCGAAGACGCCAAACGCCTGCGCTACTATCTGGACACCGTCGCCAAAGAACGCGCCCGCCACAGCCAAGACTGGCAGGCGTTTTATCAGGCGGGGCGCGAGATGTAGGCCGTCTGAAAGGTTTGTACGGGGTATTCAGGCTGCCTTTCAGACGGCCTGTAAAGGCAGCCTGAAAACGCCGTTCCAAGTCCGGCAGGTCGGATTCCCGAATCCGACAGCCGTGTGTAAAACGGCAAAAGGCCGTCTGAAAGATTGTGTTTTCCGTGCGCCCAAACGTCGGATACAAGTATCCGACCTACGGCCGAAATTTCAAAAGCAGCCTGAAACCCCATCCGCCGTTTTCAGACGGCCTTTCCTAACCCCAACCACCCGCACCCGACCATGCCCGAATCCGCTCCCACCCCGCCCCGTCTCACCGCCGCGCTGGCCGCGCAAGGCCGTCTGAACGCGCAGAACATCTGGTTTGCGCCGATACGCCACCACAGCCCGGCCTGTTCGTTTGCGCTGCGGCAGCTGCTGGCCGAAGTCCGACCGAGCCATGTGCTGATTGAAGCGCCACAGGGTTTCAACGCGCTGCTGCCCGATTTGCTGTCGGACGACACCGTGCCGCCGGTGGCGGTGTTCGCGCAGGCACAGACGCGGAAAAAGGGCGCGGATGCGGATGACGAAACGGGCGGGGCGGACATCCGTTCGGCCTATTTTCCGTTTTGCGGATACTCGCCCGAGTGGGTGGCTTTGCGCGAGGGCGCGGCGGCAGGGGCGGAAATACGTTTTATCGACGCGGATTGGGCGGCGCAGTGCGCGGCGGAAGCGGAACACGGCGGCGCGGCGCAGGGCGGCCTGATGTCGGAGCGTTATCTGGCGCACAGCCGCTATATCCGCGAGCTGGCGCGGCGGCTGCACTGCCGCGACCACGACGAGGTGTGGGAGCATTTGTTCGAGCTGCAAAGCCCCGAGCGTTTGCGCGCGCCGCAGCGGTTTTTTGCCGACGTGTTTGCCTGGTGCGCGCTGGCGCGGCTGGATTATGAAGATGAAGTGCTGCTGCGCGAAGGTTCGCTGCACCGCGAATACGCGATGTACCGCCATATCTGCGACCTGCACCAAAGGCAGCCTGAAAGCCGCATTGTGGCGGTAACCGGCGGCTTTCACACGCTCGCGCTGATCGAGCATTTGAGCGGCGACACCGCGCCGCCGCCGCACATTGCCGATACGCGCGGCTGGCAGGAAGACGCCTGGCTGATCCGCTACAGCTTCGACCGCCTGGACGCGCTCAGCGGCTACGCTTCGGGCATGCCGTCGCCTGCGTATTACCAGCAGTTTTGGCAGGATTTGCACACGGCGGCCGACGACGAAGGCAGCCTGAAAACCGCCGTGTACGACTATTTGAGCCGCCTGATCCGCCAGCTCGGCGCAGACGGCCTGCTGCAAACCACCGCCTACACCGCGCTGGCCGCCGCAGCCGCGCTGGCCGAAGGGCTGGCCGCGCTGCGCGGCCACTACCGCGCGGGGCGCTACGACTTGCTCGACGCGCTGCACAGCACGCTGGTCAAAGGCAGTGCCGACGACGGCGCGGCCGCGCTGTGGCAGGCGGTGCACCGCTTTATGGGCGGCAGCGAATTGGGGCAGACCGCCGCCGGACAGCGCAGCCCCGCCCTGCTGCAAAACACCTACCGCCAGGCGCAGGGCTACCGTTTCCGCCTGGACGACACGCTGGCCAAAACGCGCAAACTCGATGTTTACCGCAAACCGCAACACCGCCTGATCAGCCGTTTCCTGCACCTGACGGCGTTTGTCGGCAGCGGCTTTGCCGAGCGGCTTTCCGGCCCCGATTTCGTCGGCGGCAGCGGCTTGGATCTGCTGTTTGAAGAATGGCGCTACGCCTGGACGCCCGCCGTCGAAGCCCGTCTGCTCGAGTTGGCCGAACAGGGCGACAGCCTGCGCGCCATCGCCGCCGAACGCCTGCTGGCCGAACAGCGGCAGCTCGAAGACGAAGGCCAAGCCGCGTCCGCCGGCCACACCGCCCGCCTGCTCGCCCAAGCCTGCCGTCTCGGTTTGGAAAACCATCTGGCGCGCCTGCAAAAGCTGCTCGACACCCTGCTGCAAAACGACAGCCGTCTCGACTCGCTCATCGACGCCGCCCGCCGCCTGTTTTACCTGTGGCACGGCCGCAAACTGCTGCAACTGCCCGAAGAAGCGTTTGAAAACAGCATCCTGCTCGCCATCCGCCACAGCATCTACCGCCTAAACCAAATCTACGACACCCGCCAAGAGCAAAGCGAAGCCAACCTGCCCCTGCTCGTCGGCCTGCACGGCCTGATCGCCCAAGCCGCCGAACGCTTCCCCGCCGCGCAGGACTTCGCCGACGCCTTTTACCGCGCCATCGACCCCCGCCGCCTGGCCGCCCTGCATCTCACCCATCTCAAAGGCGCGGCCGACACCCTGATGTTTCTCGACAAACGCATCGGCCAAAGCGAACTGCAAAACCGCCTGGCCGCCGCCTTTACCACCGGCACCCCGCCCGAAACCGCCGTGCGCTACCTGCAGGGCGTGTTCCACACCGCCCCCGAAATCTTCGTCCAATCCGCCGCCGCCACCGCCGCGCTGCACCGCCTGATCGCCGAATGGGACGCCGAACGCTTTCTCGCCGTCCTGCCCGATCTGCGCCAAATCTTCAGCAGCCTGAACCCCAAGCAAAGCCAACAAATCGCCGACCAGGCCGCCGCTCTAACCGGCCTTGCCCCCGCCCCCGCCGTCTTCACCGACATCGGCGAAGCCGACATGCTCGCCGCCGCCGCCCTCGACACCCGCCTGCGCCGACTGCTCGCGGCAGACGGCATGGCGGGGTGGTTGGGGTTGTGAGCTGCCGGAAACGCCGAAGGCCGTCTGAAACCCCTTTCAGACGGCCTTTATTATCGATTCGACGATGCCGCACGGCTGGCCGCAGCCTACCCCCCTAAGAAGAGCAATACAAAAAACGTCTCGAAAAACATAAAAAAATGATTCAAAAACAGCTCGACATCAATCCCGAACAAATCATCCGCCATCATAAATTACAACACTACATCCATAACCTCCATCTCGCTTTTCTTAAAATGCTTGCAGGTGGTAATTCCTATATCGAATCTTCACGTTGGGCGGCAAAAACGGCGTAGATTTTAAAAATGAAAGTCTGGCAGCCGAAATTTCATTAAAAACGCACAGACCTGATTTGTTTGAAGAAGTACAAAAAATGGAACAAGCAATTGATGACGGATACAAACCTTACCCCAATGACCCGTATCACAAAATGCCCAAAGAAGAACAGGCAGCATATAGAAAAACATTGGCACAAAATATTGTGACGATAAAAGATATAAAAACGGTAGTAAAGACGACATTGATTTTGTCAACTCTTGGTTGTGTGATAACAATATTGACCCGAAAAAACTGAAAGAAGGAATGACGATTGTTGACTTGATTTATCAAGAAAAAGGAAATAAATAAACTATGTTGTATTTACAATTAGGTAAACGCCTTAAAGACGATAAAAACAAACTTTCTCATAATGTTCAAGAAAGCATTAATGCTTTCGATGCAAAAGCAAACAAACTGAATCTGACAAATGTTACCAACAACCAAGAAAACTTTGTTCAAGAACAGGAAAACCAAAGAAACCTTCAAATGGACAGATAAAAATTCAGACGGCCAATTGGCCGTCTTTTCCAATCTACATATACTTACGCCAATCAAACGGCTCGCCAGTACGTTCCAACCTCTCTCTTTCCAATCTGTCAGCACGACCAGCAGCAGCAGCCTCAGCAGCGTTCCATTTCTTTTTAGATTTTCTCTTCGCCTGCTTGGCAACCTGCTTGCCCGTTTGCCCTGCTCCTTTTTGCTCTACTCTCTTTACTGTGCCCGTCTGTACCAATCCTTCTCTTGCTTCCACTACTCCCTTCAAATACCCTTCCCTTCCTCCTCTTTCTACTATCCCTGCTCCGCTGTACAGCTTCGCTTCCTCCCGGCTTATCCCCATCCCGAATTCTTTAACTTCCGCAACAACAGCCATCGGTACCACCAATGCCGAAGAAACTACAACCATCTGTAAAATTCTGTCCGTCTTCATCTTTTTATCCATAATAAAATTTAAATAAAATCCAAAATCCCCTTTATAAATCAATGTAAAGAGTTAAAGTTATCATGCACGCAGCACGCAAATTTTTGTAAAGACGATGTTGTTCCCATAGTCCTCCTGCGGGCATAAACACGGAAATAAAGTTTTGAAAGCGCGGTTTCAAAGAAGCAAAAACAGATTTCCGCAGCAATCGTTTAAAATCCCGCCCCATGACCTCCCGCCGCGATCCCACCTTCTCCCTCGCCCTTGCCGCCCTCTTCGCCCTGCTGTTCGTCCTGCTTTACGGCGGCGCGAACCTGCTTGCCGACCTTGTGCCGTGGCGCATCCGCCCCGCCCTGCCTTTTGAGGCCGCCGTTCCCTTTGTGCCCGCGTGGAGCATTGTTTATCTCAGCCTGCCGCTGCTGCTTCTGCTGTGCGGCCTGCGCTTGGACAGGCGTGGCGCGTGGACACTGTTTGCCGTCCTCGCCGCCGAACTGGCCGCCGCCGCTCCCTTTTTCGTCCTTCTGCCCGTTCAGACGGCCTGGCCGCCGCGCGAAGCCGGGGGCTTTTGGCAGCCCTTTTTCCTTTTGGCCGACCGCGTCAGCCTGTCGCGCAACCACCTCCCCTCGCTGCACACCGCCTTCGCCCTCACCGCCGCCCGCTTCGCGTGGCGGCAGCGGTTTCCCGCCCGCGCCCTTTATCTCCTGTGGGCGGCGGCCGTCGTCCTCTCCACCCTGCTGATACACGAACACCACTTGGCCGACCTCGCCGCAGGCGGCCTGCTCGCCCTCGCCGCCTGCCGCTTCGTTGCCCCGATAGCGGCGCGCGACAGCGTGTTCCGCCGCGCCGACACCGCCTTTCTGCTGCTGCACGAACAGGCCGCCTTCGCCCGCCGCCACCGCCGCTACGCCCTCATCAGCCTGATTCTCGCCCTCTACCGCATCCGCCGGCCCAAACGCGGCGGCCTGATGGTGGCGGGCTACTGCTTTTTGCAGGCTTTCGACGACCTGATGGACGGCGACAGGACGCTCCCACCAAAAGCGTGCGGGAATGGCGTTTCCGCAAGCCCCGTTGCCGAAGCAGACCGCCTGATAAGCGAATGGCAGCGCGGCGTTTTCGACACACACGACCATTACAGCCGCCTCGCCGCCTGCTTCCGAGGCCGTCTGAACGCCGTTTTGCCGCCCGACACCGCCCGCGAAGCCGTGTTTCAGACGGCCTCCCTGCTGCACACCATGCGCCGCGACCGCCTGCGCGCCGACGCCGCCGAAATTTGGCCTGCCGCCGCACTCGCCGCCCACCACCGCGCCACCTTCGCCGACTCGCTCGACCTCCTCTTTGCCGCCGCAGGCGCAAGCAGCCGCAGCCGTAGCCGCGACCTGCCCGAACTGGCCGACGCGCTCGCCTGGTGCTCCGTAATGCGCGACCTGCGCCAAGACCTCGCTGCCGGCATCGTCAACATCCCCGCCGAAATTCTGAACCGAAACGACAAGCCGTCTGAACGCCCAAGTAGCCCAAGTAGGGTGTGTGGCGCAGCCACGCACGCGGATGGCGGATGGCAAAACAGCCGCCCCGCCGTTTCCGAACAACACAAACCGCGTGCGTCGCGGAGCGACACACCCTACGCAGCGGTTCAGACGGCCTCCGACCGCACAAACCCGACGCCCTTCCGCCCCGACTTCGCCGCCCTGTCCGCCGACCCCGCCGTGCGCCGATGGATACGCGGCGAATGCCACCGCGCCCGCGCCCTGCTCGACGTCCTCGAACCCCGCGCCGCCGCTCTGCCCGACCCCGCCGCCCGCCGCATCGCCTGCCTCTTCGCCCGCTCCGTGCGCAGCTTCGCCGAAAAACGCATCCTGCGGCTTTATCCGTGGCTGGATAAAGAAACATATAGTGAAACAAAATAGGAAAGATACAAGGCAGCAAGCCGCAGACAGTACAAGTAGTACGGCAAGGCGCAGCAACGCCGTAGATTTTCGTGTTGTTTCACTATAAAGGCCGTCTGAAAGCTTTCAGACGGCCAACACCGCGCCGGGACGCCGTTTCCCAAGCCGCCGCCGCAAAACTGCTGAACCGCACGCGCAAAACGGTTACACTCCCGCCCCGCGCACCATTGGGACACTGAAATATGAACAACGACCGCTGGCAAATCCACCGCTACCTCGCCCAAACCGCCGACGAACGTCTGCAAATCCTCAAAGCCGCGCCGCAGCACATCCTGCTCTCGGGTGCTGACGGCGATCTCAGCCGCGGCCTGCTCGCCGCCCGCTACCCCAAAGCCGCCTTCTCCGAATACGACCCGCGCCCGGAATTTCTGCAAGCCGCCGCCGCCGCGCGCAAAAGCGGTTTTCTCGCCAAACTGGCGGGCAAAAGCGTGCCGCAGCACTGCCAAAGCCTCGCCTCTCCGCCGCCCGAAGCCTCGGCGGATATGCTGTGGTCGAACCTCGGCCTCATCACCGAAGCCGACCCGCTGCCCGTTTTCCAAGCCTGGGCGCACGCGCTGAAAACCGACGGCCTGCTGTTTTTCACCCACTTCGGCCGCGACACCCTCGCCGAACTCACAGGCCGTCTGAACGCGCTGGGACACGAAGCCCGCCGCCCCGCCCTGATCGATATGCACGACTTGGGCGACATGCTGGCCGACAGCGGCTTCTACGACCCCGTCACCGACACCGCCGCCCTGCGCCTCGAATACCGCAGCGCCGACACCTTCTGGCAGGACATGGACACCCTCGGCCTGTGGCGCGCCCTCGATTTCGCCGACCCCGCCGCCGCCCGCGCCGCCGTGGACGAAATGTGGCGGCGCGGCGAACTTGCCCACATCACTCTCGAAACCGTTTACGGCCACGCCGTCAAGAAAAAACACCTGCCCGAGGGCGAGAGCGAAGTATTGTTTTTCCCGCGCAATCAAAAGGGCGGCGCATGAAAAAGCCCCGCCCCAACGCCGCCCTGCCGCCGTTTCCCGCCGCCCGTTTCGACGACGCCGTGCTGCGCCGCATCGCCGCCACCGCCGACCACGGCGCGGAAGCCGAACGCCACCATGCCGCCCTGCGCCGCATCGTGCGCGAACAAAACGGCCTGATCGACGGCAACAGCCAAGCCTACTACCCCGCCGACGCGCTCGAACTGTGCGCCCTCGGCCAAGCCGACGGCAACGCCGCCGCCTTTACCCTCAGCCACCTGCTCATCGTCCGCAGCGCACTGGCCGAAACCTGCCCGTTCACCCTGCCGCCGCTGTGGCGGCAGTATCAGGCCGAACGCGGCATCCTGCCGCCGAGTCTGCAAGAAACGCTCGATGCCGCCTACCGCGCCGCGCATGAAAACGGGCTGATTGACGACAACTGGTAAGCGCATTTTTCAGACGGCCTCTGAGGCCGTCTGAAACCCCGATAAACAAACCCGACCGCAAAGGAAAACCATGAAACCGCACACCCGCCGCGCCTTCCTCGCCCTCGCCGCCGCCCTCGTCCTCGCCGCCTGTCCGAGCGGCAACACGCCGCAGCCGCAGGTGCGCGTCAAACCTCAGCCGCAAAAACCGCAGGCCGTCGTCGCCATCGCCCTCGGCGGCGGCGCGTCGAAAGGCTTCGCCCATATCGGCATCCTCAAAGTGCTCAAACAGCACGGCATCCCCGTCAAAGTCGTCACCGGCACCAGCGCGGGCGCCATCGTCGGCAGCATGTACGCCTCGGGTATGTCGCCCGACCGCATGGAGCTGGAAGCGGAAATCCTCGGCAAAACCGATTTGGTCGACCTGACCCTGTCAACCAACGGCTTTATCAAGGGCGAAAAGCTGCAAGACTATGTCAACCGCAAAACAGGCAACCGCCCCATCGAGCAGTTTCCGCTCAAATTCGCCGCCGTCGCCACCGATTTCTCCACCGGCAAGGCCGTGGCCTTCAACCGCGGCAACGCCGGCCAGGCGGTGCGCGCCTCGGCCGCCATCCCCAACGTGTTCCAGCCCGTCATGATCGGCGGGCGCAAATATGTCGACGGCGGCCTGACCCAGCCCGTGCCCGTCACCGCCGCGCGGCAGCAGGGGGCGAATTTCGTCATTGCCGTCGATATTTCCGCCAAGCCGGAAAGCGCGGTCGACAAAAGTTTCTTCGCCTACCTCGACCAGACGCTCAACATCATGAGCACTTCCGCGCTGAACGCCGAGCTGGGCAAGGCCGACGTGGTCATCAAACCGCGCGTGCAGAACCTCGGCGCTGTGGGCGGTTTCGACCAGAAGACGCAGGCGATTAAAACGGGTGAAGCCGCCGCCCTCGCCGCCCTGCCGGAAATCAAACGCAAGCTGGCGGCCTACCGCTATTGAGCGTTTGCAGACAGAGGCCGTCTGAAAGTCCGCCGCAAGCTTTCAGACGGCCTCTTTGCCGCCGAAAACAATAAGGCCGTCTGAAACCGGAGTTTCAGACGGCCTTTGCCATACGCGCTTACAGCAGGAATATCGTTGCCAACCCGAGAAAAATCAGGAAGCCGCCCGAGTCGGTGACGGCGGTAATCAATACCGAGCTGCCCAGCGCGGGGTCGCGGCCGAGTTTTTCCATCACGATGGGAATCAGCACGCCGACGGCGGCGGCCAAAAGCAGGTTGAGCGTCATGGCGGCCACCATGACGAGGCCGATGCCGACGCTGCCGTAGAGCACGTAGGAGAGCAGCCCCATCACGCTGCCCCACAGGATGCCGTTCACCAGCGCGACGCCGATTTCCTTTTTCAACAGCCGCCCGGCCTGGATGTCGGCAAGCTGGCCGACGGCCATCGCGCGCACAATCATGGTGATGGTTTGGTTGCCCGAATTGCCGCCGATGCCCGCCACAATCGGCATCAGCGCGGCCAGGGCGACGATTTTCTGGATGCTACCTTCAAACGCGCCGATGACGCGGCTGGCGAGAAAGGCGGTGCACAGGTTGATGGCCAGCCACATCCAGCGGTTTTTCACCGAGTCGAGCACGGGGGCAAACAGGTCTTCTTCTTCCTGCAAACCGGCCATGTTCAAAATATCGGCTTCCGATTCTTCGCGGATCACGTCCACCATTTCGTCGATGGTGATGCGGCCGATGAGTTTGCCGTTTGCGTCGATCACGGGCGCGGTAACGAGGTCGTAGCGCTCGAAAGCCTGCGCGGCTTCTTCGGCGTCGTCCTGCGGCGAGAAGCGCACCACGTCGGTGGCCATGACGTCGGCCACTAAATCTTCCGGATTGGAAATTAACAGCTTGCGCACGGGCAGCACGCCGATCAGCACGTCTTCTTCGTCGACGACGAAGATTTTGTCGGTGTGGTCGGGCAGGCTGTCGAAGCGGCGCAGATAGCGCAAAACGACTTCGCAGGTAACGTCGGCACGCACGCTCACCAATTCGAAGTCCATCAGCGCGCCGACTTGGCCGTCTTCGTAGGACATCGCCGCCTTCACCTGCTCGCGCTCTTCTTCGTCGCGCGTTTGCAGGGCTTCGTACACCACTTGGTGCGGCAGATCGTCGGCCAGCTCGGCCAGCTCGTCGGCATCCATGTCTTCCACCGCCGAGAGCAGCTCTTCGCGGTTCATCGCCTCGATCAGCGTTTCGCGCACCGCTTCGGACACTTCCAGCAGCACCTCGCCGTCGTCTTCCGGCTCGGCCAGCCGCCACACCACCACGCGCTCTTTGGGCGGCAGCGATTCGAGCAGCGCGGCCATGTCGGCGGGGTGCAGCTCGTGCAGGATGCCGGTCAGCTCGGACAGTTTTTCGTTGAGGGAAGCGTCGGCCAGCGGCGCGGCGGCGGCGATTTGCGCGTAAACGGGCAGCAGCGCGGCGGCCAGCTCGTGCACGCGGTCGATATCGAGTTCGAGACGCTGCGCGTCGGACGGACGGGAAGGGGAAACGGGATTCTGGCTGCTCATAAATGCTCCGCCCGCATGAAGGCGGCAGGGCATTCAGGCGGGATGGCTATGGATTGCGTAAGGGAAGGAAAAATGTCAAAAGACAGGGAAGTTCCATGATTTCTGCCTGCGGCGCAGGCGGCAAACGAAAACGGCGCATTGTAACACAATGTTAAAGCCCCTCCGGCTGCACACACGTTTTCTGACACAATCACGCACAAACTTGATAATACTTTCCATTTGTAGCACAATGCGGCCGCAGGACGATACGCCGTTTGCCGCGAATCGTTTGCCAAACATTCAAACATCCGTAAACAAGAGAGACATCCTTATGAAAAAAACCGCCCTGATTCTGGCCGCAGCCTTCGCCGCAGCCGCCCTGCCCGCCTCCGCCGCCGATTTCGGCAGCAAGCAAACCCTCACCATCGACGGCAAAGCCGCCTACCTGGCCGAAACCTCCGCCCGCATCCTCGCCAATAAAGAGCTCAAAGCGCCCGAGCTGGTGGACGACATCACCGACGGACTGTCCGGCACAAAAGTGCCCGGCTACAAAATCATGATTATGGGACGCACCTACTCCGCCGCCGCCGAGACCAAACCGCCCAAAGAAGGCCAGAGCCAATGGCGCGAGAAAGCCTATGTCCACAGAGGCATCAAACTGTTTGTCGGCATTCCCGTCGCCAAAGGCAAACCCGATTTGGCACACGCCCGCCTGCTCAACATCGGCGTGGTGGACGACAACGGCGGTGATGCGCCGCACACGCCCGACGAGAAAATCCGCCCCGTCGGCAAACAGCTGATGAACGAAAACGCCGTGGTTGAAAAAGCCCACCTGCACATCAGCGAGCTGGAACTGCCGAACATGAAAAAAGGCGAAGCCAGCGGCGGCGGCGTGAAGCTGAAAGCCGGCGCGGTGATCGACGGCAAAGCGGTGGAAACCGAACTCGACAGCACCTTCACCCGCTTCTATACCGCCAAACCGACCAGCAGCGAGCCGTTCAAAGCCGACAAGCGTTTTGTGAAATAAGCCGCGTTTTTTCGTACAAAGGCCGTCTGAAAACCCCGAAAAGGGTTTTTCAGACGGCCTTTTGACAATGGTTGCCGCCGCTCCCGATTTTCGATTACACCAAATCAAAGCCCGCGCCGGACAAGCAGCCGAAGCAGGCGCACTAGGCGTAAAGCACAACAAAGGCCGTCTGAAAACCCGTAAAACCGGTTTTCAGACGGCCTCAGTCTTTTCAGACGGCCGTTTGCAGGCGGGTGGATCGCAAATAGGCCGTCAGCGGGCGTTGCGGCGACAGCAGGCCGCAGCGGCGGAAGAGGTCGAGGGTGACGAGGGCAGCGTCGTTCGTCATTTCGCCGCGTATGACGGCATCGGCGACGGCGTGCGCCTCCATGGCGGCGAAGGCGGCCACTTCGCCGTCTTGGTTTTGCGGCGTGAAACCGTCGGGCAGGATGATGTCGTAGAGATACAGGCTTTCGCGGTGCAGGCCGCGTTTGACAGTGTGCAGGCTCATGATGCGGCCGGCGGGAACGGCGGTGTCGAGGAGCTCGGGCGGCAGGCCGGCCTCTTCGCGGCCTTCGCGGCGCATGGCGGCTTCGGGGGTTTCGCCTGCAGCGATGCCGCCGCCGGTGAGGTTGTCGAGTTTGCCGGGGTCGACGGCTTTGTGCGGGCTGCGGCGGGCGATGAGGAAACGCCAGCCGTCGGCGCTGCGGCACAGGCCGTTGATGTGGACAGCCTTGCTGTGCAGGCCGAGCGGGTGGAAGGCGGCGCGTTCGAGGGCGAACAATGCCGTGCCGCCGCTGTCGCAGATGTCGAAATCCTCGTTGCGCCAGCCGCCGAACAGTCCGCCGTCGTGCCAGCCGCGTGCGGTTTGTGCCAAAAGGCGCGCCATTTCATCCCAGCTGCCGCTGTCGAGCAGGAGGCCGTCTGAACGGGCTTTCAGACGGCCTTTCCAGTCGCGCAGCAGGCGTTGTTTCCATGTTTCGTTGACCATGCCCAGGGGCAGGCCGTTGAGCAGCAGGGGCTGCCAGTCGGGGGCATGGAAGCGGAAGGCATCGTGCAGAAAGCCGAGCAGGCCGGTTTGCACGCTGTCGGGCAGGGGGCTGAGACGGGGCAGGTTCATGGCTTGGCGGCGGGCAGGTAGATGTCGAAGCGGGTGGATTTGCCTTCGTAGCGGTAGGCGGGGGCTTCGCCGGCGAGGTTTTCGCCGAGGCGGGGGCGTTTGACGGCGACGCGTTTTGCGGCGGCGGCGCGGGCGGCGGCAAGGAGGGCGGCGTCGTTTTGCGGCTGGGCGGCGCCGATAAGCTGATGGAAATAGGCCATTTCTTTTTTGACGGCGGCGGATTTCTGCCGTTCGGGATACATGGGGTCGAGGCAGACGACGTCGGGGTGCAGCTCGGCGGCGAGGCGGGGCAGCAGTTTGAGGGCGTCGCCGTGGTGCAGGGTGATGCGCGCGGCGGCGGGGGCGGTTTCCGTATCGGCGAGGGCGCGGCGCAGGCCGTCGGAGAGCAGGCAGGCGGCGGCGGGGTGGCGTTCGATGATGTGGACGGTGAGACCGTGTGCGGCGAGGACGAAGGCGTCGCGGCCGAGGCCGCCGGTGGCGTCGACAACGAGGGGAGCGGCGGTGTGGTTGACGGCCTTGGCGATGAGTTCACCGCCGCCTTTTGTCCGCCGGTATTGCGCCGCGCCGCCGGTGAAATCGGCGCGGACGCGGCCTTTTTCGCCTGCTTGGCACAGGCTGATGCCCTCGGCGTCGGCAAGGAGGTAGAGGCCGTCTGAAACGGGGTTTTCAGACGGCCTGAAGCCGTAGTCTTGGGCAATGGCGAGGGCTGCGGCGGGGGCGTCGGCTGCGGCGTTCAATGGAATCACGGTTGCGCCTTTTCTTTGAGCAGGCCGATTTTGCCGCCTGCGGTGTCGGTGAGCGGGACGATGTCGTCGGCGGTGAAGGGAACGCCGTCCGCGCCCGCGCTGCGCAGGTAGTAATGCTCGGCACCGACGCGTTCGTAGTGGAACAGGCGCGGCGTATCGGTGAGGCGGGTGTCGGTGGGGTCAATCACAAACAGCGGCGTTTTCGGCTGCGCCTGTTGCAGGGCGGCCAGCGATTCGGGGTATTGCCCGTGTTGCAGCTTGTGGAATTCGATGCTTTGCACCAGTTGGCCGAGCTGCTGCTGCGCGAGCTCGACACGCAGTTTGTCGTAAACGCCGCCGCGCTGTTGGAAGCCGAAATAAAACAGCGCGCCGTAAACGGCAACGGAGCAGGCGACGCCGGCGGCGGCAATCAGGGCGGCGATTTTGCCGCCGCGTTTTTTGCGCGCCGCCAAGCCCCAAACGATGGCGGCCAGGCCGAAAGGCAGGCCGAGCAGCGGGATAAAGGAAATGCCCGCCAGCACATAGGCGGCGGGATGGATGCTGGGCGGACGGGTGACGGCGGCGTGTTCGGGTGTTTGTTCCATGGAGGATTCCTGAAATAAAGGGCAAGAGGCCGTCTGAAAAGATTAAAGCAGGGTTTCAGACGGCCTTATTTTATAGTGAAACAAAATAGGAAAGATACAAGGCAGCAAGCCGAAGACAGTACAGGTAGTACGGGGCAGGTTTTCTTGGCATTTCCAATGCCGTAGAAAACCGCCCTCTTCGAGCTAAGGCGCAGCAACGCCGTAGATTTTCTATTTTGGTTCACTATAACAATGTTTCCCGCTGCCGTTCCGCTATAATCGCGGCTTTTGTCCGAACAGAAATCCCGCCGCCCTGTTCAAAAAGCCACCATTTATTTAAGGAATCCCATGACCAACCCCCTGCTCGCCCTCTCCCCGCTCGACGGCCGCTATGCCGCCTCCGCCGAAGCCCTGCGCCCCGTGTTTTCCGAATACGGTCTAATAAAGGCGCGCGTGCGCGTGGAACTCGAATGGCTCAAAGCGCTCGCCGCCGCGCCGCAAATCGGCGAAGTGCCGCCGTTTTCCGCCGCCACCGTCGCCGAAATCGACGGCGTGATTGCCGGTTTTTCCGTGGAAGATGCCGAAGCGGTCAAAGCCATTGAAGCCACCACCAACCACGACGTTAAAGCCGTCGAATACTGGCTCAAACAGCGCTTCGCCGCCAACGCCGAAGTGAGCGCGGTAAACGAATTTATCCACTTCGCCTGCACCAGCGAAGACATCAACAACCTGTCCCACGCCCTGATGCTGCGCGAAGCGCGCGATGCCGTGCTGCTGCCCAAACTGCGCGAACTCACCACCAAACTGCGCACGCTGGCGCACGATTTGGCCGCCGTGCCGATGATGAGCCGCACCCACGGCCAGCCCGCCACCCCCACCACGCTGGGTAAGGAAATCGCCAACGTCCTCGCCCGTCTGCAACGCCAAATTGCGCTGCTGGAAAAACAGGAATTTCTTGGAAAAATCAACGGCGCCGTCGGCAACTACAACGCCCATCTCACCGCCTATCCCGATGTCGATTGGGAAAACCACTGCCGCCAATTCGTCGAAAAATCATTGGATTTGACCTTCAACCCCTACACCATCCAAATCGAGCCGCACGACTATATGGCCGAATTTTTCCAAACCATCGGCCGCATCAACACCATTCTGATCGATTTCAACCGCGACGTTTGGGCTTATATTTCATTGGGTTACTTCAAGCAGAAAGTCAAAGAAGGCGAAGTCGGCTCGTCCACCATGCCGCACAAAGTCAACCCCATCGACTTTGAAAACTCCGAAGGCAATCTCGGCATGGCAAACGCCGTACTCGGCTTTCTCGCCGAAAAACTGCCCGTCTCCCGCTGGCAGCGCGACCTGACCGACAGCACCGTGCTGCGCAATATGGGCGTCGGCGCCGGCTACACCCTGCTCGGCTTGAACGCCTGCCTGCGCGGTCTGAACAAACTCGAAGCCAACCCTGCCGCCATCGCCGCCGATCTCGATGCCACTTGGGAGCTGCTGGCCGAGCCCATCCAAACCGTGATGCGCCGCTACGCCGTGCCCCAGGCCTACGAACAGCTCAAAGCGCTCACCCGCGGCAAAGACGGCATCACGCCCGAAACCCTGCGCCAATTTATCAGCGCCCTGGCGATTCCCGACGACGCCAAAGCCGAGCTGCTCTCGCTCACACCCGCCGGTTACACAGGCAAGGCCGAAGAATTGGCACGGCGGATTTAAGGCCGTCTGAAAAGGCCGTCCGAACCTTTTCAGACGGCCTTCTTGCAGCCTGCCGCATATGCCGTGCGATTGTCAGAAAACGGCACTGTCGTTACAATAACGGGAATAAACAAACAAAAAATTCCGTAATTTAACAAACAGGGGGACGTTGTGGCTGCATTTATCTACGATATTGTGATTGTCGGCGCAGGGCCTGCCGGCGCCGTGGCGGCAGCCTTGCTGAACAAGCAGGGTTTCAATGTCTGCGTACTCGAAAAGCAGCATTTTCCGCGTTTCGTCATCGGCGAGAGCCTGCTGCCCTACGCGATGGACATTTTGCAAGAGGCCGGGCTGCTGCGCGCCGTGCAGGCGGCGGGCTTGGGTTTCCAATACAAAAACGGCTTCGCCTTTTCCTGGGGCGACCGCTACACCTCGTTCAGCTTTTTGGACAAATTCAGCGCGGGCAACGGCACCGCCTTCAACGTGCAGCGCGCCGAATTCGACCTGCTCCTGATCCGCGAAGCGGAAAAACAGGGCGTGGCCGTGCGCTTTGGCGAAACCCTGAAAAAATTCGACAACGAAGGCGAAACCGTGCTGCTCACCGTCGAGCGCGACAACGGCGACACCTACGACATGGAAGCCCGCTTCGTCCTCGACGCCAGCGGCTTCTACCGCGCCCTGCCCCGCCTGATGAACTGGGAGCTGCCGCCCGAAACCGTTATGCGCCAGGTGCATTTCACCCATATCGACGACCGCATCACCTCGCCCAAATTCGACCGCAACAAAAACCTCGTCTGCATCCACCCCGAACACCGCGACGTATGGGTCTGGTTCATCCCCTTCGCCAACGGCCGCAGCTCCATCGGCGTCGTCGGCGAAGAACACTATTTCCGCCACGAAAGCACCGCCAACATCCTGAAAGAAACCGTTGCCGAAATCCCCTTCCTCGCCGAAATCCTCGCCGATGCCAAATGGGACAACGGCTTCCCCTTCCGCTACCTGCCCGGCTACACCACCAAAGGCAAAGGCCTCTACGGCCGCCACTTCGCCCTTTTGGGCGCCTCGGGCGAATTTCTCGACCCCATCTTCTCCTCCGGCGTCACCATCGCCGTACACTCCTCCAAGCTGGCCGCCGACTGCGTATCCCGCGAACTGCGCGGCCTGCCCGTAGACTGGAAAAACGAGTTTGCCGTACCGCTCACCACCGGCGTCAACGCCTTCGGCAGCTACATCAACGGCTGGTACGACGGCCGCTTCCAAGACCTGATTTTCGACGTCGACAAAGACAGCGAACTCGGCCGCATGGTCTGCGCCATCCTCGCCGGCTACGCCTGGGACAGGGAAAACCCCTGCGTGCGCGACTCGCAAATGCTGTTTGCCTAATCCGCTCCCGCCCGCACCTTCGGGGCACAGATGCGGGGATGATGTTTCCACAACACGGTTTTCACCGTTAAAACCCCGCCGCAAACAGCCGAAGAGGCCGTCTGAATTTTTTCAGACGGCCTCTTCGCTATGTGCAGGATAGGCAGCGCAGACAGGCGGCCGATATAGTGAGCCAACACAAACCGCATTCGCCGCAGGGCGGCAGATACGGGGCGGCCGTGTCAGGCGGGGATTTGGCTTGCGATGATTTTGCCCGCGATGCGGCTTATGCCGTTTTCTTTAATGACGGGTTCGGGCTTTGCCGTTTCAGACGGCCTCCAAGGATTGAGGCCGTCTGAAACGGCAAATGCGTCACGGGTTGGCGGTTTTCAGACGGCCTCTCGGGCGAAGGCGGCGATGCGTTCGGCGAGCCGTTCGGCGCTGAGGCCGAGTTGGTCGAGCAGGAGTTTGGGGTCGCCGTGGTCGGTAACGGTGTCGGGGATGCCGATAAGGAGGACTGGTTTCAGACGGCCTTCGGCGGCGAGCATTTCGAGCACGGCACTGCCCGTGCCGCCGCAAACGGCGTTTTCTTCGGCGCAGACGAGGTAGTCGTGGCTGTCGGCCAGTTGCAGAACGAGGTCTTTGTCGAGCGGTTTGACAAAGCGCATGTCGACGACGGTGGCGTCCAGTGTTTCGGCGGCTTCTAGGGCGGGGGCAACCATGCTGCCGAAGGCGAGGACGGCGATACGTTTGCCCTGTCGGCGGATGATGCCTTTGCCGACGGGCACGGTGTCGAGGCCGTCTGAAACGGCAGCGCCGCTGCCGCTGCCGCGTGGGTAGCGCACGGCTGTGGGGCAATTAAGCGCGTAGCAGGTGGAGAGCAGCAGGCGGCATTCGTTTTCGTCGGAGGGGGCGGCGATGACCATATTGGGCACGCAGCGCAGGAAGCTCAAATCGTAGGCACCGGCGTGGGTGGGGCCGTCGGCGCCGACGATGCCGGCGCGGTCGATAGCGAAGAGGACGGGCAGGTTTTGCAGGGCGACGTCGTGCACGAGTTGGTCGTAGCCGCGCTGCAAAAAGGTGGAGTAGATGGCGACGACGGGTTTGACGCCTTCGCAGGCGAGGCCGGCGGCGAAGGTGACGGCGTGCTGTTCGGCGATGCCGACGTCGAAATAGCGTTCGGGAAAGCGCTGCGCAAATTCGACGAGGCCGCTGCCTTCGCGCATGGCGGGAGTGATGGCGGCGAGGCGGGGGTCGGCTTCTGCTTGGTCGCACAGCCAGCGGCCGAAGATTTCGGTGTAGGTGGGACGCGCGGCGGGCGCGGGGGCGGCGGCTTCGGCGGGGGCGGGGGTTTTGCCGATGGCGTGGTATTTGACGGGGTCGTTTTCGGCGAGTTTGTAGCCCTGGCCTTTTTTGGTGACGACGTGCAAGAGCTGCGGGCCTTTTCTGCGCCGCAGCTCGGACAGGGTTTCGACGAGTTTGCCGACGTTGTGGCCGTCGACGGGGCCGGTGTAGGCGAAGCCGAAGTTTTCAAACAGGGAGAGGGATTGTTTGATGTGTTCGCTCTCGCCCGCCAACGATTTGATGGTTTCTTCGGCTTTTTGCGCGATTTCTTTGACGGCGGGGAGTTTGCCCAGCACTTTGTCGGAGCGGGCTTTAATGGTGCTGAGCAGGCCGTGCATGTCGCGCATGACGTTGCGGGCGAGGTATTTGGGCAGGGCGCCGACGTTGGGCGAGATGGACATTTCGTTGTCGTTGAGGATGACGAGCAGGTCGGTGTCGGCCATGTCGCCCGCGCAGTTGAGGGCTTCGAAGGCTTGTCCTGCGGTCATCGCGCCGTCGCCGATTATGGCGACGCTGCGGGCGCTGCGCCCGGCGAGTTTGTCGGCCACGGCCATGCCCAGCGCGGCGCCGATGGAGGTGGAGGAGTGGCCGACGCCGAAGTCGTCGTATTCGCTTTCGCTGCGTTTGGGGAAACCGGCGAGGCCGCCGAACTGGCGCATGGTGTCCATACGGTTTTTGCGGCCGGTGAGGATTTTGTGGGGGTAGCTTTGGTGGCCGACATCCCAAACCAGATGGTCGTTCGGCGTGTCGTAAACGTAATGCAGGGCGACGGTGAGTTCGACCGCGCCGAGGTTGCTGGCGAAGTGGCCGCCGGTTTTGCCGACGGATTCGAGCAGGAAGGTGCGGATTTCGCCGCACAGCTGCGGCAGTTCGGCGGGCGCGAGCTGCCGCAGGTCGGACGGCAGGCTGATGGTGTCCAGTAGGGGCGTTTGGCTCATGGCGTTCTTTTCTTTATTGGGAACAGGCCGTCTGAAAGCGGTTTTTCCTTTCAGACGGCCTGTCTGTTTCGGCGCGGCGGATTATATAGCAACAGGCGGGGCGGCCGATATGGCGGGAGGCCGTCTGAAAGCGGTTTTTTCCTTTCAGACGGCCTCTTTGCGTGGCGGCATCCGCACGTTCTGACGGGCGGGACAGGGTGGAAGGCCGTCTGAAAGCGCAGCTTCGGCGCAGCCAAAACAAGGCTTCAACGAAGTGAAAACCGACAAACGGGGTTTCAGACGGCCTCTGCCGGGCGGCTATAAGCGGGTGACGGACAGCACGCCTTTGATTTCGCTCAGGCCGACCAAAACGCGTGGCAGGTCGCCGACCTGTTTCACCTCGAGGGTAAAGCGCATGCTGGCTTCGAGATCGCGCGACTGGGTTTGCACGCCGGTGACGTTGATTTTGTGGCGGGCGAGGTTTTCCGACACGTCGCGCAAGAGGCCGGAGCGGTCTTGGGCGCGGATTTCGATGTCGACGGCGAACACCTGCCCGTTGTCGGCGCCGTTCCATGAGGCGGGCAGCACTTTGTCGGGCGAGTGGCGGGCGAGGTTTTGCAGCTCGGGGCAGTTGCTGCGGTGGACGGAGATGCCGCGCGCGCGGGTGACGAAGCCGGTGATGTCGTCGGGCGGCGCGGGTTTGCAGCATTTGGCGAGTACGGTGAGCAGGCCGCCTTCGCCGTTGATGAGGACGCCGCCGGACTGGCTGCTTTTGATTTTCGACTGTTTGACGATGCTGCTTTCGCTCACGGGCGCGGGCGGCGGCTCGTTCAATGCGCCTGCGGCCTTCTGCACGGCGCGCGGCGTGATTTCGCCCTGGCCGACGGCGGTATAGAGTTCTTCCGTTTTGGCAAAGCCGAGTTTGTCGCACAGTTGTTGCAGGTTGGGTTTGAAGGGGATTTTGGCGAGGATTTTTTCCAGCTGCTGTTTGCCGTTTTCGCGCACGGCTTCGGCGTTTTGGCGGCGGATGTAGGCACGGATTTTGCCGATGGCTTTGTGCGATTTGACCCAGCCTTCGTACAGCCAGTTGACCGAGGGTTCGCCTTCTTTGGCGGTGATGATTTCGACGCGCTGGCCGTTTTCCAGCGGGGTGGACAGGGGCACTATTTGGCCTTCGACTTTCGCCCCCCGGCAGCGGTCGCCGATGCTGCTGTGCAGGGCATAGGCAAAGTCGATGGGCGTGGCGCCGACGGGCAGCGACAGCACTTTACCGTGCGGCGTGAGGACGTAAATGGTGTCGTTGAACAGCTCGGTTTTGAAGGCGGCGGCGAGGTCTTCTTTGCCGCTTTCGGCCATGTTTTCGCGCCAGTCGAGCAGTTGGCGCAGCCAGGCGATTTTCTGTTCGTACGCGCTGTCGCCCTTGCCGCCTTCTTTGTAACGCCAGTGCGCGGCAACGCCGAATTCGTTGAACTGGTGCATATCAAACGTGCGGATTTGCACTTCCACGCCTTTGTCTTCGGGGCCGACGATGACGGTGTGCAGCGATTGATAGCCGTTGCCTTTGGGGTTGGCGATGTAGTCGTCAAACTCGCCGGGAATGGGCTGCCACAGGCTGTGGACGATGCCCAGCGTGGTGTAGCACTCGGGCACGCTGTCCACCAGTATGCGCACGGCGCGGATGTCGTAAAGCCCGTCGAAACCGAGCTTTTTCTTCACCATTTTTTTGTAAATGGAATAGATGTGTTTCGGGCGTCCGGCCACGTCGTAACGGCGCACGCCGTATTTGTCGAGTTCGCCGCGCAGGGTATTGAGGAAGCTTTCGATATATTCGAGGCGTTCGGCGCGCTTTTCATCGAGCAGCCTAGCGATTTCGCGGTATTTTTCGGGATTTTGGTGGCGGAAACCCAAATCTTCGAGCTGCCATTTGAGCTGCCACACGCCCAAACGGTTGGCCAGCGGGGCGAAAATATCCAGCGTTTCTTTGGCGATGGCGCGTTTTTCCGGGCTGTCGGGCACGCTGCCGAGAAAATGCAGGGTTTGCGTGCGCAGGGCGAGTTTGACGATCACGACGCGGATATCGGACACCATCGCCAACAGCATTTTGCGCATGGTTTCCGCCTGCGCGGCGCGCTCTTCGGGGGTGTCCAGATTGTCGACGCGGGCGAAGTGGGTAAGCTTCTGCACTTCGTCGATGCCGCGCACCAGATCGGCCACGGTTTTGCCGCAGGTTTCGGCAACGGCCTCATGCCAGCCTTCGCGATAGGACGGAATGTCGGCCAGCACGGTGGCGGCAACAGCTTCGGGCAGCAGGTCGATTTCCGCTACCAGTTTGGCCGCTTTCAAAAGATGCGGCAACAGCGGCTCGCCCATCGGCGTGGCAGCATCGGCCGGATAGGTTTCCTGCGCCATCGCGAAAGCCTGCCGCAGCATGGCGGCTTCCGCCGCAGGCTGTGCGGCGGCATATTGTTCGAACCACTGTTTGGCCGTCTGAAAACCGTCTGATGCGTCAGGCAGGGAAATTGCGTCAACCATAATGCGCTCCGAATCCGGTCGGGAAAAAGACGGCGCATTGTAGCCCAATGCCGCCGTGCCGATAAGGCGAAAAAGCCGATATGCAAAGAAGCGGCGGTTATCAGGCCGTTCCCGCTTGTGCGGATCATCGCGCCACCGCCCTGCCCGTTGCACAAACGGCAGACAGAACAAAAGCGGCCGGGAAAACCGGCCGCTTTTTCGTTGCGGGGAACGATTAGCTCAGGTTGCGTTCTACTTCGATCAGCGAACGGCGGGCCAAAGCCAAGTTGGATTTGGAGTGATCCAGTACGGAGTACAGGAACAGGCCTTCGTGTTTTTTCAGCGGGCGGATCAGGTGGTACTGTTTGCCCAAAGTGATCAGGATGTCTTCAATGACGTCGTTGATGCCGAGCATTTTCATGGTTTTCATTTTGGCGCTCACCACTTCGGTGTTACCCGCAGCAGCGATTTCCAAGTCGATGGAGGGCGAACCGCCGCCGGCCAGCATCATGCCGCTTTCGAAATCCACAACGGCGGCAGCCAGTGCGCCGTCAACATTCAACATTTCCGATACCGCTTTATCGTAATTCATAATAAACTCCAAAGATAACAAGTTAGTAAGAAGAACCGGAAAACCGGCATATTCCGTTTGTTTCGATAATGTGATGTGGTTTTTATACCGGACCGCCCGGCGACGATTACCGCGCCTGTGTGTGCGGCGGTAAAGTTGCGCGCAGTATATGCCTGCGTTTTAATTAAGTAAACCGCACAGGCAGGCAAAATGCCTGCCAGACACCTTGCCATTTATCCGGAAAATCTACCGATTGTCGGTTTGTCAAAAAATATTCCATAAAAAACAACAATCAAGAATTGATTAAATTTTAGACATTTATTTTTGTAAAAAATCGTTAATTGACCATTTGAAACAACACTTTGGCCTTTGCCCGAATTTGTCGGTATGATTCGGTCGCGCCCTCGGCGGGGTTTGCCGCCTGTTTATCCGAATCAATCAGTCAGACAAAAGGAGATGCGATGAAGCTCTATATTTACGACCACTGCCCGTTTTGCGTCCGCGCACGCATGATTTTCGGCTTGCGCGGCCTGCCGGTTGAAGAGGCCGTTTTGTTAAACGACGACGAAGCCGCGCCCATTGCGATGATAGGCGCGAAGCAGCTGCCGATTCTGGAAAAAGACGACGGTTCGTTTATGGGCGAAAGCCTCGATATTGTGCGCCATATCGATGAAACGGCAGGAAAAGGCCGTCTGAAAGAAGCCATCCGCCCCGAAATCCAAGCCTGGTTCGACAGGGTCACCCAATACGCCAACAAGCTTATCCAGCCGCGCGACGTGCTGGCGGGTTTGCCCGAGTTTGCCACGCAGTCGGCAATCGATTATTTCACCGAGCGCAAGGAAAAGCTGATCGGCAGCTTTGCCGCCAATCTCGAAGAAACCGAAGGGCTTTTGGCGCAGCTTGCCGGCGATTTGGCCGAGCTGGAAGCGCTTGTGGTTTCGCCCGAAGCGCTGAGCGGCGTTTTGGGTATGGAAGACATCATCGTTTTCCCGATTCTGCGTAATCTCACCATCGTGCGCGGCTTGCAGATGCCGCCGAAAACGGCCGACTATGTCCGCCGGATGTCGGCTTTGAGCGGTGTGCCGCTGCTGGCCGACAAGGCCGTCTGAAAGCGCAACTCCGACAAAGTTAAAGGCCGTCTGAAAAACAGGTTTCAGACGGCCTTTCTGTTCAAACTGTAAGCACATCAGGCTGCTCACCCAAACGGCTCTCGCAATGATACGGCGTACCCTTAACCGCCCATGCGGCCGAAAAACGAAGGCATGGTTTTCATTTTGTTGCCGTTTTTACCGGGGAAGATATAGGCGGGCTGCTCGTAGCGGCAGGATTTGTCGCTGATAAGATTGCAGGGGGTGGCGCAGGAAGCGGGGGCGCCGGGGACGGGTTCGCAGTTTGTGCCGCCTTGGTTTTTGCAATTGGCTGCCGCCATTTTTTTGGCAAGCTGGCCGGTGGGACCGTAGCCGTATGCGGTAAAGGGTTTGCCTTTGTTGCCCTGCGCTACGGCAAAGCACAAATTGCTGTAAATCACATAGGTTTTGCAGTCTTTTCCGCTTTCCTCGCGGCATTGCCGGATAACGTCGGCCGAAGCGGCTTCGGGCGTGTCATAGGCTTTGTCAGTTACCCACATCATTTTGCTTTCGGGAAAGCCCGAAAACGCCCCCCATTTGCGCGGCCGCATTTCGCGAGTAGCCAGCTCGGCAGCAGAAGGCAGTTTTTTCATTTCTTCCACAATGGGCATCATATTTTGCACTTGTTCCCCGGAAGGGTCGCCGCTGCCTTTGGCAGCCTGCATCAGTTCGTAAGCAAGCGAGCCTTGGCAGCCGGACAACAGCAGGCTGAGCGCACCAACCGCCAGCAGGTGTTTTTTATTCGACAAGATATAACTCCTTTCAGATAAAACGGTAACAACGGGCATCGCCGTACGGCGGGCGATTATACAAGGTTTGTTATCGCTGCCGCCGCAGCGGCTTATAATGCGCGCCCTGCACGTTTGCTCATTGTTATCTATTTTTGCCAAGGGGGAATGATGTTGTTACCAAAATCCGCTTTGAAATCCGTTTTGCTGTTGTCCGCCGCCGTGCTGACGCTTGCCGGTTGCGAAACGGTGGACAAAATTATGAGTGCCGACATCTCGCCGTACGGCGCAATCAACGTGGCGCGCAGGGGCGTGGCCGGCGCGCGTTTCAAAGGCAAGCACATTGTTTCGGCGTATGCGGAACTCGGTAAGGCCGACGATATCCAGCACGGAATTATCCAGGAAGGCAAACTCAAAGGGCAGGAAGGCTACATTTACACTTGGACGGATGTCAGCCAAAACAGCGCCTTCACCCATTATCTCGGTAGCGGCTACCACAGCAATGGCGATCGCACCGATTACTACGAACAGGGCGTAACCAATTTCACGCGCTACCGCTATCTCATTACCGACACCAACCACGTTATCCGCGATTACAAAGAAAGCGAGCATCGGGCGCTGGTGCAGTAGGTTTGACCATATCGGATTTGAAACCAAGCAGCCTGAAAATGTCGGACGGCATTTTCAGGCTGCTTTTGGTATTTCAGACGGCCTTCGTTTGGTTTCGCCGCAGCCTGCGGTTTTCAGGCTGTTTGGGTATTTTGGCGGGGCAGGCAGCCTGAAAAGCAACAAACACCGTCATTCTCGCGCAGGCGGGAATCTTGTTTGGGATTCGGGGGGCGTTTTGTTTATTTGGATATTGCTGCAGCCGAACCAAGATTCCCGCCTGCGCGGGAATGACGGCGGCGGAGCGGGCTTGATTTCAGGCTGCTTTGGGATGGGTAGCCTGAAAATGGGGAGGTCGTCTGAAAGAGCAGTTTCAGGTGGTCTTTTGGTAGGTTGGGTTGTAAACCCAATATAAAACAGATGATTTAACAGTTTTGTTGGGTCTTGACCCAACCTAGATTGCTAGGGTCTGTTGACATTCAATTTTTCACAGTATCATACAGATATGACCAGATATACCCTATCCGATGCCCAGTGGGCAGCCATCGAACCGCTTTGTCCGGGT
>NZ_JBKGTW010000027.1:0-27329 GCF_046546535.1 Neisseria sp. WLZKY-1 | reverse complement strand
TTCAGACGGCCACTTCAGACGGCCACTTCAGACGGCCACTTCAGACGGCCACTTCAGACGGCCACTTCAGACGGCCACTTCAGACGGCCACTTCAGACGGCCATTTTCAGACGGCCATTTTCAGACGGCCATTTTCAGACGGCAGCTATGCGGGCGGCGCGGGAATTGCCGTCCGAACCTGCTGCTTGAACAAGGATACAAGAGGCCGTCTGAAACGGGTTTTAACTTCGTTGAAGTTTCGCTTTCAGACGGCCTCTGTGTGTCCGATATAGACAAAACGGCGGCGGCAAGGGCGGCGGGTTTTCAGACGGCCTCAGCCGTCCTGCTTGTCCAGCCACTCGTCGCGCGTTTGTTTGGCGGCGGCGAAGTAGCGGTAGAGGCCGTCGGCGTCGCCGTTTTGCAGCATGGTTTCCAAACGTTCGAGCTGGGCGCGCTGGGCGGCGGCGAGCTGTTGCAGGAAGCCGCGGTTGGCGAGGGCGATGTCGCGCCAGACGGCGGGGTGGCTGGATGCGATGCGGGTGAAATCGCGGAAACCGCTGGCGGCGAAGTCGAGGAAGGTTTGCGCGTCGGGGTGTTCGCGGATTTGGCCGACATAGGCGAAGGCGAGCAGGTGGGGCAGGTGGGAGACGGCGGCGAAAACGGCATCGTGTTCCACCGCGTCCATGCGGTGCACCTGTGCGCCGACGGCCTGCCATAGGGCGGCGATGCGTCCGGCGGCGGCGGGCTGCTGGCCTTCGTGCGGGCAGATAACGAGTTTTTTGTTGTGGTAGAGGCCGAATTGCGCGGCTAGTGCGCCGTGGCGGTCGGAACCGGCGATGGGGTGGGCGGCGACGCAGCGCGGCAGGTGCTGCGGCAGATGCTCGGCGAAGGCGGCGAGGGCGGACTGTTTGGTGCTGCCGACGTCGCTGACGATGGCGTCGGGGCGCAGCAGGGGGGCGGCGGCGCGGCAGACGGCGGCGAGGGCGGCAACGGGGGTGGCGATGAGCACCAGTTCGGCTTCGCCGACGTTGGCGGCGGAAATGTCGCAGGAAGCGCTGTCGATTACCCGCCGCTCCAGAGCGCGTTCGAGGTTGGCGGCATCGGTGTCGACGCCCGCAACGTGGCGCACCAGGCCGAGCCGTTTCAAATCGAGGGCGAACGAGCCGCCGATCAGGCCGACGCCGATCAGGGTGAGCTGGCGGATGGGTTCGATGGCGGACATGGTGCGGTCTCTGGCGGATGGTTTGAGGCCGTCTGAAAGCGGGCAAAGCGGTGTTGGCTGCGCCGAAGCTGCGCTTTCAGACGGCCTTTTCGGTTTTACTTCAAGGCGCGGATGCCGACGGCGTCGCGTACTTTGTCTAAAAGATCGCGCGCTTCGCGGCGGGCTTTTTGTGCGCCGGCCTGTAAGATTTCTTCGATTTGCGCGGGGCGGGCGGTCAGCTCGTTGTAGCGTTCGCGCTTGTCGGCGAGCTCGGCGTTGATTTTGGCGGCGAGGAGTTTCTTCGCTTCGCCCCAGGCGAGGCCGTCGGAGAGCATTTGGGTGAACTCGGCGGTTTGCGCGGGCGTGGCGAAGGCTTTGTAGATTTCAAACAGCGGGCTTTCGTCGGGCTGCTTGGGTTCGCCCGGCTCTTTCAGGTTGGTGATGATTTTGTTGACCGATTTTTGCAGCTTTTTCTCGGTTTCAAACAGGGGAATGGTGTTGCCGTAGCTTTTGCTCATTTTGCGCCCGTCGAGGCCGACCAGCAGCTCGACCTGTTCGTCGATTTTCACTTCGGGCAGGGTGAAGAGTTCGCCGAAGCGGTGGTTGAAGCGGCCGGCGATGTCGCGCGCCATTTCGACGTGTTGGATTTGATCGCGGCCGACGGGCACTTCCTGTGCGTTGAACATGAGAATGTCGGCGGTCATCAGAATCGGGTAGCTGTACAAGCCCATTTCTACGCCGTGGTCGGGGTCTTCCTGATTATTTTCAGTGTTGGCCTGCACGGCGGCTTTGTAGGCGTGGGCGCGGTTCATCAGGCCTTTGGCGGTGATGCAGGTAAGTATCCAGTTGAGCTCCATCACTTCGGGAATGTCGCTTTGGCGGTAGAAGGTGGTGCGCTCGGGATCGAGGCCGCAGGCGAGCCAGGTGGCGGCCACGGCTTGGGTGGACTCATGAATGCGCTCGGGCTCGTGGCATTTGATGATGCCGTGGTAGTCGGCAAGGAAGAGGAAGGATTCGGTGTCGGGATTTTGCGCGGCGCGGATGGCGGGGCGGATGGCGCCGACGTAGTTGCCGAGGTGGGGAATGCCGGTGGTGGTTACGCCGGTGAGAACGCGTTTTTTGGTCATGGTGCGGATGCTTTCTGGTGTTTTCAGACGGCCTTTTTTGTCGCTTGAGGCCGTCTGAAAGCGGTTGCGGACAAGGGAAGGCGGCGATTTTAGCAGAGTTTGGCGGCGCATCGTTCGGCGGCGGCGCGATGCTGTATAATCCGCCGCTTTCAGGCCTTTCAGACGGCCTCCGTCACTCAAAACAACGGCACACACACAACCGGAAACAGCAATAAAGGCGGCAGCATGGCAAGAGCAAACCAAACACAAATGTTCCCCGACGAATGGCGCGCCAGCACTTCGCTGGCGGGCGTGTACGCGCTGCGTATGCTGGGGATGTTTCTCGTGCTGCCCGTGCTGTCGCTGTATGCGGCGGGTCTGCCCGGCGCGGAAGGCAATGCCGCGCTGGCCGGTTTCGCGGCGGGGATGTACGGGCTGACGCAGGCCTTAATGCAGCTGCCGCTGGGCATCGCTTCCGACCGCTTCGGCCGCAAGAAAACGATTTATTTCGGCCTGATTCTGTTTGCCGCCGGCAGCTTCACCGCCGCCGCCGCCGACACTTGGCTGATGCTGGTGGTGGGACGTGCCCTGCAGGGCGCAGGCGCGGTGAGCGCGGCGGTAACGGCGCTGCTGGCCGACCTGACGCGCGAGGAAGTGCGCACACGTTCGATGGCGATGATTGGTTTGAGCATCGGCATCACCTTTTCCGCCAGCCTGGTTTTGTCGCCGATGCTGACGGGCGTTATCGGCGTGAAAGGGCTGTTTCTGCTCACGGGCGTGCTGACGCTGGCGAGCATTCTGGTGGTGGCGTTTTGGACGCCCGATCCGCAGGTTTCCAAGCTGCACGAAGACGCGCAGGCGCAGCCCTCGCGTTTGCGCGAAGTGTTTGCCGACCGCCGCCTGATGAGCCTCAATTTCGGCATTTTCGCCCTGCACTGCGGCATGATGGCGCTGTTTGCCAGCCTGCCCTTTGTGATGGAAGGGCTGGGGCTGGACAAAACCGGCCATTGGAAAGTCTATTTCCCCGCCACGCTGCTCGGCCTGATTCTGATGATACCCGCCATCATCGTCGGCGAAACCAGAGGTCGTCTGAAACAGGTGTTCGTTATCGGCATCGTGCTCACCGCCGCTGCCGTGGCCGCGCTGATGCTGTCGCTGCATTCGTTGTGGCTGATCGGCGCCTGTCTGATTGTCTATTTTGTCGGCTTCAACATTCTCGAAGCCAGCCAGCCATCGATGGTGTCGAAAATCGCCCCCGCCGATTTGAAGGGCACGGCGATGGGCGTGTACAACACCCTGCAATCGGTCGGCCTGATGAGCGGCTTCTGGCTCGGCGGCTGGCTGTTCCAGCACCACGGCATGTATGCCGTGCTATCGTTTGTAGTGGCGCTGACGCTGGTGTGGCTGGCATCGGCCGCCGCCAGCCCCGCGCCCAAGCCCGTGAAAACCGTTGCCCTGCGCGTCGGCGGCGCTTGGACGGGCAGGCAGCAGCAGTTGTCCGCCGCGCTCGGCACGCTTGCGGGCATCGAGCAAATCAGTTTCAGCAGCGACGGCGAAACCGTCTACATCAAAGCCATGCAGAAAGGCTTTGACGAGGCCGCCGCCAAAGCCATTATTTTAGGAGAGTAAAACCATGTCTTTAAACAAAGTAATCCTCATCGGCCGCCTCGGCCGCGACCCCGAAGTGCGCTATATGCCCAACGGCGAGCCCGTCTGCAACTTTTCGATGGCCACCAGCGAAACGTGGAACGACCGCCAGAGCGGCCAGCGCCAGGAGCGCACCGAGTGGCACAACATCACCATGTACCGCCGCCTGGCCGAAATCGCCGGACAGTATCTGAAAAAAGGCAGCCAAATTTACATCGAAGGCCGCATCCAGAGCCGCAAATACCAAGACCGCGACGGCATCGAGCGCACGGCCTACGACATCGTCGCCAACGAAATGAAAATGCTCGACAGCCGCCAAAGCGGCGGCGGCGCGCCCTATCAGGAAGGCGGCTACCAGCAGAGCGCCCCGCAGCAGCAATACCAGCAGGCCACACCGCAGCAGCAATATGCGGCCGAACCGCCCGCCGCCCCTGCCCGCCGCCCCGCCCCTGCGCCTGCCGCACCGGTGGAAGACATCGACGACGATATTCCGTTTTAAACTTAAACGGGTTTAAACAGACCTTGTGCTAACGGCTGTTTGGATAAAACAGGCCGTCTGAAAACGCCGCAACGGCTGTTCAGACGGCCTGAATACCGCCCCGCCGCGCGGACGAACCGCATCGCCCGGAACACAGTTTTCAGACGGCCTTCGGTCAGACAGAGGCCGTCTGAAACGCAGAGATTGCCAAAACGCCCGTTTTTGGTAAAATGCCGCCGCTTCAGACACCGCAAGCCGCCGTTTAACGCGCGGCTTGCCTTTTTATATTTTGCAACGCGGAAACCCCACGGATTCCGCCCACAGGAAAACAGACAATGAAAAAAATCCCCATCACCGTGCGCGGCGCCGAGATGCTGAAAAACGAGCTGCAACAGCTCAAAAGCGTGGCGCGTCCCGAAGTCATCGCCGCCATCGCCGAAGCCCGCTCGCACGGCGATTTGTCGGAAAACGCCGAATACGAAGCCGCCAAAGAGCGCCAGGGCTTTATCGAAGGCCGCATCGCCGAAATCGAACACAAACTCTCGCACGCCCACGTCATCAACCCCGCCGAAATTCATGCCGAAGGCAAAGTCGTTTTCGGCGCGACCCTCGATTTGGAAGACCTCGACAGCGGCGACCATGTCCGCTACCAAATCGTCGGCGAAGACGAAGCCGACATCAAAGCGGGCAAAATCTCCGTCGGCTCGCCCATCGCCCGCGCCCTGATCGGCAAGGAAGAGGGCGACGTAGCCGAAGTGCAGGCGCCAGGCGGCGTGCGCGAATACGAAATCGTGGCGGTGGAATACGTTTGAAAAAGCGCCGCCCTGCCGCCAAAGGTAGTCAAGCCAGCCGATAACCGTTACAATCCACACCGTTTTTCTAATAAACAAAACCATCCGAAAGTGGAGTATAAAAAAATGACAGCTAAAGCCCAAATGTTGCAAGACCCCTTTTTGAACGCCCTGCGTAAAGAGCATGTACCCGTTTCCATCTATCTGGTAAACGGCATCAAGCTGCAAGGCCAAGTCGAATCCTTCGACCAATACGTTGTGCTGCTGCGCAATACCTCGGTGACCCAAATGGTGTACAAACACGCCATTTCCACTATTGTTCCCGCCCGCGCTGTCAGCCTGCAACACGAGAACAAAGCCGCCGAGAGCGAGCAGCCTGCCGCCGAATAAGCCGCGCAAATCAAGAGGCCGTCTGAAAACTTTTCAGACGGCCTCTTGCTATATAATCGCCCGCTTTCCCCGCGTTGCCGAACGATTGCCATGCAAATCATCCAATACCCCAATTCCCCCTTCAAACTCCACCAGCCCTTCCCCCCCGCCGGCGACCAGCCCGCCGCCATCGCAGGCTTATTGGAAGGCTTAAACGACGGTTTGTCGTTCCAAACCCTGCTCGGTGTAACCGGTTCGGGCAAAACCTACACCATGGCGAACGTCATCGCCCAAAGCGGCCGCCCTGCCATCATCATGGCGCACAACAAAACCCTTGCGGCCCAGCTTTATGCCGAAATGCGCGAGTTTTTCCCTGAAAACGCAGTGGAATATTTCGTCTCCTACTACGACTATTACCAGCCCGAAGCCTATGTGCCCAGCCGCGATTTGTTCATCGAAAAAGACAGCGCGATCAACGAACACATCGAGCAGATGCGCCTTTCCGCCACCAAAAACCTGATGACGCGCGACGACGTGATTATTGTCGCCACCGTGTCCGCCATTTACGGTATCGGCGACCCGACCGAGTATCAACAAATGGTGTTGTCCGTCAAAGAAGGCGACACCATCGAGCAGCGCGACATCATCGCCACGCTCGTTTCCATGCAGTACGAACGCGGCGATTTGGACTTCAAACGCGGCAGCTTCCGCGTGCGCGGCGACGTGATTGACGTGTATCCCGCCGAAAGCTCCGAAAACGCCTTGCGCATCAGCCTGTTCGACGACGAAATCGACCGCCTCGATATGTTCGACCCGCTTTCAGGCAGCCTGCACCAGCGTGTTGGCCGCTACACCGTCTTCCCGTCCAGCCACTACGTTACCCCGCGCGACACCGTCTTGCGCGCCTGCGAGTCCATCAAAGAAGAATTGCGCGAACGCATCGAATTTTTCGCCCGCGAACAACGCCCCGTCGAACAACAACGCATCGAACAGCGCACCCGCTTCGACCTCGAAATGCTCTACGAAATGGGCTTCTGCAAAGGCATCGAAAACTACTCCCGCCACTTCTCCGGCAAAAAAGAAGGTGAACCGCCGCCCACGCTGATGGACTACCTGCCCGACAACGCCATTATGTTCATCGACGAAAGCCACGTTACCGTTACCCAAATCGGCGGCATGTACAAAGGCGACGCATCGCGCAAGCAAAACCTCGTCGATTACGGATTCCGCCTGCCTTCCGCCCGCGACAACCGACCGCTCAAATTCCACGAATTTGAAAAAGTCATGCCGCAAACCATCTTCGTTTCCGCCACCCCCGCCAAATACGAAGAAGAACACGCTGGGCAAGTGGTCGAACAAGTCGTCCGCCCCACAGGGTTGGTCGACCCCCAAATCATCATCCGCCCCGTCGCCACCCAAGTCGACGACTTAATGAGCGAAATCAACGACCGCATCCAAAAAGGCGAACGCGTGCTCGTTACCACCCTCACCAAACGCATGGCGGAGCAACTCACCGACTATTACAGCGAACTCGGCATCAAAGTACGCTACCTGCACAGCGACATCGACACCGTCGAGCGCGTTGAAATCATTAGAGATTTGCGACTCGGACTGTTTGACGTACTTGTCGGCATCAACCTCTTGCGCGAAGGCCTCGACATCCCCGAAGTCTCCCTCGTCGCCATCCTCGACGCCGACAAAGAAGGCTTCCTGCGCTCACACCGCAGCCTGATTCAAACCATAGGCCGCGCCGCCCGCAACGTGAACGGCGTCGCCATCCTGTACGCCGACAAAATCACCGACTCCATGAAAGCCGCCATCGACGAAACCGAACGCCGACGCGAAAAACAGATTAAATTCAACGAAGAACACGGCATCGTACCTCAGCAGATTAAAAAACAGGTCAAAGACATCATCGACGGCGTGTACCACGAAGAAGACAGCGGCAAAGGTCGTCTGAAAGGTAAAGGTAAGAACAAGGTTAAAGTCGGCGAGATTCACAACGAAGAAGACGCGATTAAAGAAATTGCCAAACTCGAAAAAGCCATGCAGCAGGCGGCTAGGGATTTGCAGTTTGAAGAGGCGGCGGTGTTGCGGGATAGGATTCGGGGGATTAAGGAGAATTTGTTGTTTGGGGCGGAGTGAGATTAAAAATGTTATCTTGAAAAAATTACTTATGGCTCGATTTGCTGCGTACATGTTTCGGCATGTCTAGATAACATGTATTCAATCTAACTGAAGGAGTGACAGAATGAATCAAAAAGAGACTTTCCAATTTAATTTAATGAAAAAAGGGATTATTTCAGGTTTAACCTCCATAGAATGTCTAATATTAGAGCGTGATTTTGATGAAGAGCAAGAAAATCTTCTCTATGATATGCTAGATGAATTCTCTGAAAGACCTGATTTCAATTATGGAGAACTTGAACGACGAGTACAAGAGTTATTTGGCTGGAACTATCAGGATGTCAAAGGATTGATTATTAGCCTACATGATGAAAGCAGATGGCCTGAAGTTGTTTATCAATATTTAAAATCCAACCTTGAAAGTATGGGTAATTTATCATTTGAATATCACAGAGTTGCAAAAGAACTTAATTTGCTTTGATTTATAAGCAGGTTGTAGCCTGCATTCCCGCCAATCGCGTGCGTGGCTACGCCACACACGCGATTGGCGGGTGGCACAAACTTTAAAACCGACGTGTAGGGCGTGTACGGTACGCATGCACGCGTTCTTTGCTTGAGCAAGCGTAGCCTGTATGCGTAGGGTGTGTCGCCTCAGCGACGCACGCGTTTTATGAGATACCTGCCTGCCATCTTGCCCAAAGGCCGTCTGAAAGCCTAATCAGCTTGTTCAGACGGCCTTTTTATCTGCCCGCACCATTCCCCGCAAAACCAAAAAACCGCGTGCGTTGCTGCGCAATACACCCTACCGCTGTTGCTTTTGCGCTTTCAGACGGCCTTTTCTTGGCAAGCCGTCATTCGGCCGCCGCTTTGCATTACAATCGCCCCTTTTTTTGCAAACGGACTGACGCCATGTCGCAACAAACAGACGTTTCTCTCAATACCCTGATTTCCGCCAGCGGCACGATCGCGGGCATGGGTTTGGCGCTGGTGGGCATTCTTGCCGCCAAGCAGTCGCTCAAACCCAGCGAGATGATTTCCGACGATTTGTTTTTGTTTTCCTCCATCGGCTTTCTGCTGGTGGTGGTCGGCTACACGGCGCAGAAAAACAGCAGCCATCCGTATGTCGCGCGTTTGGTGACGCTGGCGGAGTGGATTTTTTCGCTGTCGCTGCTCACTGTGGTTGCGGCGGCGTTTATTCTGCTTTATGCCGAGGTGTGAAAACCCGTTCGAGAGTCGTGTGCGGCCGCGTTTTGACGGTGTTTGCGCATGAAAAAGCAGCCTTTGCGGCTGCTTTTTTGTTTTCGGAAACGTCATTGCCGCGTCGGCGGAAGCGGCTTCAATCATGGTCTGAGGCCGTCTGAAAAAGGCCGTTCCGGCATGCGCGGGAATGACGTTTCTGAAAACCTGCGGCGGGTTTCAGACGGCCTTTGTGTGTCCGCGCGGTGTTCCGTAAAACCAAAAACCGCGTGCGTTGCCGTGCAACACACCCTACCGCAGGCTAATAATCGACGCGGATTTTTGGCGTTTCCCGCGCATCGTTATGGGTGGCGGCATCGAAGCCCAGCGGATACAGATCGAGTTTTTCCATCAGCAGGCGGTCGCCGTCTTCATCGGGGTTTTCGGTGGTTAAAAGTTTGTCGCCGTAAAAAATCGAGTTTGCCCCGGCAAGAAAACACATGGCCTGCATGGCTTCGGGCATATTGCTGCGTCCGGCCGACAGGCGCACGTAGCTTTGCGGCATGGTGATGCGGGCAACAGCGATGGTGCGCACGAATTCCGTCCAATCCAAATCTTCGGCGTCGAAAAGCGGCGTGCCTTCTACTTTGACAAGTTGGTTAATCGGCACGCTTTCGGGCTGCGGGTCGAGGTTGGCGAGGCTGGCGATGAGGCCGGCGCGTTCGGCACGGGTTTCGTTCATGCCGACAATGCCGCCGCAGCAGACTTTCAAACCGGCGTTGCGCACTTTGCCCAGCGTGTCCATACGGTCTTCGTGTTTGCGTGTGTGGATGATGTCGTTGTAGCGGTCGGGGTCGGTGTCGAGATTGTGGTTGTAGTAGTCCAGCCCCGCGTTTTTGAAATCTTCGGCCATACCCTCTTCGAGCATACCGAATGTGCCGCAGGTTTCCATGCCCAAGGCTTTGACGGCGCGGATGATTTCGGACACGGCGGCCACGTCTTTGGGCTTGGGCCCGCGCCAGGCCGCGCCCATGCAGAAACGGCTGGCGCCGCGCGATTTGGCGATGCGGGCTTTGGCGACGATTTCGTCCACATCCATCATCTGTTCTTTGCCCAGATTGGTGTTGTGGTGTGCCGACTGCGGGCAGTAGGCGCAGTCTTCGGGACAGCCGCCGGTTTTGATGGACATTAAGGTGGAAAGCTGGATTTCGCGCGGGTTGAAGTGCTGGCGGTGGATTTTGGCGGCTTGGAAGACGAGTTCGAGAAAGGGTTGGGAAAACAGGGCTTCGACATCGCATTTTTTCCAATAACGCGCGGTCGGGTGCGGCTTGGGCTCGCTTTTGCGGCGCAAGGCGATGGGGGATACGGTCATATTGTGTTCTTTCGTATGTCGGCAGCGGCGTAATGACGCTGACCCGCCTGCCGCAGTCGCAATGACGGCGGCGGCTTGTTGCGGATAAAAAAGGCCGTCTGAAAAGGGCTTTCGGACGGGGTCGCAGTTTAGCGGTTTCGCAGGGGGCGGGCAACGGACAGAGGCCGTCTGAAAACAGGGTTTCGGAAACGTCATTCCCGCGCAGGCGGGAACGGCCTCTTTCGGCTTGTTTGACTATAAGGCTCAGGAAAGCAGCATTTCCTGCATCAGCTTCATGCCCCACTGCCAGCCCTGCATGGGGGTGTTCAGACGGCCTGTCTGCGGCGCGGTGAGGAGGGTGGCGCGCCAGAGGGCTGCCTGTTGCGCCGCCCAGTCGGGCGGGCATTCGGGGTCGTTTTGTCCGATAACGAGGGCGGCGCGGCAGGGGCAGCGGACGCGTTGCAGGCTGTGTTCGGCGTCGTCGGGAAAGGCGCTTTGCAGCGGTGCGGCGAGGATGATGTTGCACAGGCGGCCGCGGCTTTGCAGGTCGGCGCGGTAGAGCCAGGCGAGAAAGGCGGAAACGCCCGCGCCGTGGGCGACAACGGCGGCGTTGCGGCCGCGTATGCCTTCCCAGACCGTCTGAACGAGGCGCTGCCATTGTTGCGGGCTTTGGCTGCGGCCTGCGGCGGCGGTGCGCACGGTGGGGTAGCCGAGCGCCCAGCGGTCTATCCACATTTCGCTTTCGGCTTCGTCGCGTATCAGCAGCAGGGTGAGGTCTTCGAGGTCGTGGCTGTGCATGGCGGGAAAAGGGAGGCCGTCGGAATGGGTTTCAGACGGCCTTTTTCTGTGTTCGGTTCGGAATCAGCGGTCGATTTTTTTCGACAGGATTTTCAGGGCGGGATAGCTCATTTTGATGTCGTAGTCGCGGCCGTCTTTGGTGGCTTCGATGTCGAGGGCGGGTTTGCCGCGGTAAACGTCGGGTTCGATGTCGTGGACTTGGTAACCTTGGCGTTCGAGGATTTTTTCGGCTTTATCAAGGTTGGCGTCGAAGTTGGGGTCATCGTAGATTTGCGCTTCGATGCGGTCTTCACGGTCTTCACGGTAGTCGTGGCGGTCGTGAGCGGCGGCGGTGGCGGCCATCAGGGTGACGGCGGCGGCGAGGATGAGTTTTTTCATGTTGTTTCCTTTGTGGTGAATGTAAAGCGGCGTGATTTAAGCACGGTTTGGCGGTGCGGTTTGTTAAGAAAGGGTAAACAGCAAAGTCCGTCTGAAAACCGGTTTTGCCTTTTCAGACGGCCTTTGCCGTTGGCGGCGGGTGGTCAGCGGCACAGTTTGAGGTTGTGGGCGGCGGCTTTGGCTTCGCGTTGGTAGTCTTGTTCGTAGATGTAGCCGGGGTTGAACTCGGGATCGAGCCAGGTTTTTATGGTAGCGAGGGCGCGGCGGCAGGCGGCTTTGTCGCCAGCGTTTTTGTGGCTGACGGCCAAGTCGTTGGCTGCGTGCATGCGATCGGTGAAGCTGATGAATTTGTCGCAGCTGGCGATGTATTGCTGCTTGATTTGGGCGGCTTGGCGGTATTGTTTGGCGCGGTAGGCCGTCTGAAAGCGTTTTTCTGCGGCTTTGCCGCCCTGTTCGGTGCAGGCGGCGGGCAGGACGGCGTAGGCGCTGTCGAAGCGGGCGTTCATGCCGCAATATTCGCTGCACGCTTCCCGTGCGGATTCGGGCACTTCGAGTTCGACCAGGTTTTTGCCGGAGAAATGGAAACGGACGACGCAGCCTTTGTCGTCGCGGTATTGCTTGTTTTTGATGGTGCCGTCGAGGTCGCAGATGTTGCCGCGCTGGCTGGCGGTGTTGAGGGAAAAACGCTTGCCCGTGATGCTGATGCCGCCGGACTCGGTGGGGCTGTCGTAGAGGGCGTAGTCTTTGGCGGCAGCTGAGGCAGCAAGGGTGCAGATGAGGGCGGCGAAGAGGGGTTTTTTCATGGCAGACTCCTTATATATAAACAACGGGCCGACGGAAGTTTCAGACGGCCGTCTGAAAAGTTCAGTCGGGTTGGAATTCGAAGCGGCGGCGGTCGAAATCGTAGAAATAGCGGTCGACGGGGTTGTAGACCGACGGATAAAACAAACGGGGCTGCGGGCGCCCGGGCGGATCGGGCGGGAAATAATAGAGGCGGGGGCGGCCTTCCTGCGCTATGCCGGCGGCGGCGAGGCTCTCCGGCCAGCGGCCTTGTCCGGCACGGAATGTTTCGATTTTGGCGGCGGCTTCGAGGGCGCGGCTTGCGGCGGCGGCTTCGGCATATTTTATCCAGCCGAGGCAGAGGGCGGCGGCGCAGAACCAGACGGCGGCCTGGCTGAGGTACTGCGCGCGGCGGGGCCGTCTGAAAGCCGCCCGCCACAGGCAGGAGGCGATGGCGGGCAGCATAATCAGGACGACGGCCATTGCGGCGAACATGCCGGTCTGCGTCCATACCGCTGCGGCGGCGCTGCCGAAGCCCCATAACACGGAGGAGGCGAGTTCCCAAAAGTATTCGCGGCGGGCGGCGCGTGGGTCGGGGGCGGCGGTATTCACGGTTTTTCCTTGTTTTTACGGGCTTAGCGCGGGAAGCGGTGCTGCACGAAATCGTAGTCGTACAGTTTTCCTGCGACGTTGTCGGCATAGCGCAGCAAGGGCGTTTTGTCGGAGCAGGGAGGGGACGGCGGGTAATAGAACAGTGGCGGGCGGTTGGTTTGTCCGACGTTTGCTGCGGCGGGGTTGTTTGGCCAGCAGCCGGTGTCGGCATGGAATTTTTCGATTTTGGCGGCGGTTTGCAGGGCGGTGGCAAGGCTGTCGGCGCGCTGTTCGAGCACCATGCAGAAGAAGACGACGGCAGCCAGTGTCCAGAGTGCGGCTTTGGCCAGATGCAGGGCGCGGCGCGGGCGGCGGAAGACGGCGCAGGCGAGGTTGATGCCGGTGGCGCAGGGCATCAGCACCAGCATGATGGGAAAGATATCGTTGCCCGAGGCAATCCGGCCGTAGGCGGCGAGGGCGGCGGCGCACAGAAAGGCGGGCAGAACCGGCATCAGGTATTTGCGGACGAACGGCATGGTTTTTCTCCTTTCAGACGGTTTGTCGGGACGGGTTTTACAGCTTCACCCCCATCCACTGCGCCAGCGTGAAATAAACCAGCATGGCGGCGGGCAGGGTGAGGATGGCGAATCCGGCCAGCGCCGACACCATCCAGCTCCATTTTTCAAAGCCGCGCCAGTTGAAGCAGCGGGCGGCGTTGAAGAGGCAGGGCAGGGCGAGCAGCAGCCAGGCAAGCGCCCAGCCCCAATTCGGGCGGAACACGGGAATCAGGCCGGCGAAGGTGGCGGCGGTAAACAGCGTCCACAAAGCCAGCGGCAGCAAAAAGGCGGCGGCCATCCAGATAATGCCGCGTTTGAAGGCGGGCGTGAATCCGATCAGGCGGCGTTTTTCAGACGGCCTTTCAGACGGCCTCTGCGCGCTTTGCTTTTCAGACGGCCTGTTCGCCGCTTTTTTGCGCTTGTCAGAAGGCATAGTCGTACTCCGCAACCAGCGGCGCGTGGTCGGAAAATTTTTCGTCTTTGTAAACGTGCGCCGCTACCGCTTTGGCGGCCAACTCGGGCGTCACCATCTGATAATCGATGCGCCAGCCCACGTCTTTCGCGTAGGCCTGCCCCCTGTTGCTCCACCAGGTGTAGCCCGGCGCGTCGGGGTAGAGCGTGCGCCAGATGTCCGTCCAGCCCAACCCGTTGATAACCTTGCCTATCCACTCGCGCTCTTCGGGCAGAAAGCCCGAATTTTTCTGGTTGCCCTTCCAGTTTTTCAAATCGATGTTCTGATGCGCGATGTTCCAGTCGCCGCACACCACAATATCGCGCCCTTCGGCTTTCATGTCGGCGAGCATGGGGTAAAACACATCAAGGAAACGGAATTTCGCCTGTTGCCGCTCCTGTGCGCTGCTGCCGCTGGGCAGATACAGCGAAACCACCGACAGCCTGCCGAAATCGCAGCGCACAAACCGCCCCTCGCGGTCGAACTCTTCCACGCCGATGCCGGTGGTAACGCGGTCGGGCGCGCGTTTGCTGTACACCGCCACGCCGCTGTAGCCGCGTTTTTCCGCGCAATGCCAATGACCGTGCATCCCGTGCGGATTTTTCATTTCGGGCGACAAATCCACCTCCTGCGCTTTGAGTTCCTGCACGCAGACAATGTCCGCGCCCGAGGCGGCGATGTAGTCGGGAAAACCTTTTTTATAGGCCGAGCGGATGCCGTTTACATTGGCGGAGACGATTTTGAGCATGGTGTGAAAACGGGTTAAGAAAACGGGCGGCATTGTAACCGATTTTTCAGACGGCCTTCGGGGCTGAAGTAGGGTGCGTTCCGAGGCGACTGGCCTGTTTGGTTGCTATGGTACGCTGATTTGAACATACAAGGGTGTGTTACGCAGCAACGCACGCGGTTTGGGCGTGTGGGCAGATAAAAGGCCGTCTGAAAAGGAAAAAACGGGCTTCAGACGGCCTGCAAAGCGGCACGGCCTGCCCATTTGCGCGTCATTCATTTATAATCCGCGCTTTGAATTTGCCAACAGAAAGCGCGGCTATGTCCGATTTCCGTCAAGATTTTTTAAAATTCGCCCTCAGCCGCAAGGTGCTGAAATTCGGCGAATTCACCACCAAAGCCGGGCGGCAGTCGCCCTATTTTTTCAACGCCGGTTTGTTTGACGACGGTGCGTCCACGCTCGAATTGGCGCGCTTTTACGCCCGCTCGATTATCGAGAGCGGCGTGAAGTTCGACATGCTGTTCGGGCCGGCCTACAAGGGCATCATCCTCGCCGCCGCCACCGCCATGATGCTGGCGGAACAGGGCGTCAACGTGCCCTTTGCCTACAACCGCAAGGAAGCCAAAGACCACGGCGAAGGCGGCGTTCTGGTCGGTGCGCCGCTCAAAGGCCGCGTGCTGATTATCGACGACGTGATTTCGGCGGGCACTTCGGTGCGCGAATCGGTGAAACTGATTGAAGCCGAAGGCGCAACGCCCGCAGGCGTCGCCATCGCGCTCGACCGCATGGAAAAAGGCACGGGCGAACTCTCGGCGGTGCAGGAAGTGGAAAAACAATACGGCCTGCCCGTTGTCCCGATTGCCGATTTGGACGATTTGTTCGCCCTGCTGCAAAACAGCGCCGAGTTCGGCAGCTTTTTAGAACCCGTGAAAGCCTACCGCGAACGCTACGGCGCCCCGCGCGGCTGAGCGCACGCCGCGCCGCGCAACACAAGGGAAAACTGTTATGCCCATCTGCTCCTGCCCCCACTGCCAAACCTATCTGAAAGTCAAAGAAAGCCAGCTCAACGTTGCCCAGGGCTTTGTCAAATGCGTCGACTGCGAGGGCTTGTTCAAAGCCAAAGATTTTGTTGTCAGACAAAAGGTTGCCTCCATCGACTGGCTGCCCGAGGGCGTCAGTGACATCGATCTGGTGCGGCGGCTGGGCACTTATGTGCGCGGGCGCAATTCCTTCGACAAGCGCCAGATCGACTATCTGCTCGAACACCCCGCCGAAGCGGGGCAGCCTGCCGCCGTGCCCAACGATCAGGAACACCGCGCCGCGAAGCCCGTACCCATGCCCGAGCCACCGCGCAGCGAAACTACCGCGCCCGCCAAAAGCGGCGGGCCCAACTGGACACTTGCCGCCCTCGTCGCCCTCACCGTCCTCATCCTGCAACTGTTCTTCATCCTGCTGAGCCGTCAGGCCGTCTGAACCCATGCCGCCCGCCTTTATCCGCCACTTCCGCGAAGCCGCGCCCTATATCGACTATCTGCGCGGCAAAACGCTGGTGGTCGGCATTGCCGGCAGCCTGCTTACGCCCGAACGTTTCCGCCCGATTGCCGCCGATCTCGCCCTGATGGCGGGGCTGGGCATCCGCTTGGTGCTGGTGTACGGCAGCCGCAGCCAAATCAGCGCCGCCTGCGCCGCGCAGGGTATCGAGCCGCGCTACCATCTGGGTCGCCGCATCACCGACGACACCGTAATCGAAATCGCCAAACAGGTTTGCGGCCGTCTGAATTACGAAATCGAAGCCGCGCTGTCTGTCGGCCTGTCGCACTCGCCGCAGCGCGGCCGCCGCCTGCGCGTCGTGTCGGGCAACTTCGTTTGTGCCCGCCCCCTCGGCATCATCGACGGCATCGACATGGGTTACACCGGCCGCGTGCGCAAAACCGACGCCGAAGCCGTGCAGTCCTGCCTCGACAGCGGCGCCGTCGTCCTCATCAGCCCGCTGGCTGCCTCGCTGGGCGGCAAAACCTTCAACCTTGCTATGACCGACATCGCCGAGGCCGCCGCCGCCGCCTTGCAGGCGGAAAAACTCGTTTTCCTGATCGAAGAGGAAGGCATACTCGACGAAAAAGGCCGCCGCCTGAGCAATCTTTCATCCGAAGAAGCCGAAGGCCGTCTGAAAAACGGCGGCATCCTGCCGCAGCAGCGCGGCCTGTTGCGCACCGCCCTCAACGCCGTGGACAAAGGCGTGCAGCGCTGCCAAATCCTCTCCGGCCTTGCCGACGGCGACCTGATCGGCGAACTTTTCACCCGCAGCGGCACGGGCACCGCCGTTGCCCAAGCCCCCTTTATGCGCATCCGCCCCGCCGAAGGCAGCGACATCCCCGACCTCATCGCCCTTATCCGCCCGCTCGAAGCGCAGGGTATACTCGTGCACCGCAGCCGAGAATATCTGGAAACCCATATCGGCGGTTTTTCCGTGCTCGAACACGACCGCCAAATCTACGGCTGCGTCTCCCTGAAAACCTTTGCCGGCGCGCCAGAGAGCGGCGAGCTGGCCTGCCTTGCCGTCTCGCCCGAAGCGCAGGACGGCGGCTACGGCGAGCTGTTGCTGCAACACCTGATCGGCCGCGCCCGCAGCCTGCGCCTGAAAAAGCTGTTTGCCCTCTCCACGCAAACGGGCGACTGGTTCGCCGAACGCGGCTTTCAGACGGCCTCTGTCGCCGACCTGCCCGCCGCACGGCAGGCCGAATACCGCAGCAGCGGGCGGCAGTCGGCCGTTTTCGTGCTCGGCTTGGACGATGCGGGACAAGCGGGATAGACCGTATAAAACGTACAAAATGCAGGGCGGACAAAAGGCCGTCTGAAAACACGAAGCAGTGTTTTCAGACGGCCTTTTTGCTGCGCTGCACTTTCAGACGGCCTGTTGCTATTGCTGGCAGACGGGGCAATAGAATGTGCCGCGGCCGCTGAGGGTGGTTTTGACAACGGTTGCGCCGCATTCGGCGCAGGCTTGGCCGTCGCGGCCGTAGACGCGGTATTCCTGTTGGAAATAGCCGCTGTTGCCGCTGCTGTCGACGAAATCGCGCAGGGTGCTGCCGCCTTTGGCGATGGCGCGCTCGAGTGTGTCGCGGATGCTGTGTGCGAGGGTGGCGGCTTCGTCGCGCGTGAGGTTGTCGGCGGGGCGCAGCGGCGAGATGCGGGCGGCGGACAGGCTTTCGTTGGCGTAGATGTTGCCGACGCCGACGACGGCGCGGTTGTCCATCAGCACGGTTTTGACGGGGCTGCGGCGGCTTTGCAGGGCGGTGTGGAGATAGTCGGCGGTGAATGCTGCGCCCAGCGGTTCGGGGGCGAGGTGTTGCAGCAGGGGATGGGTTTCGGCCGCGCCCGCATACCATGTGACGATGCCGAAGCGGCGCGGGTCGTGGAAACGCAGCAGGGTGCCGTCTGAAAAGGCGATGTCAAGGTGGTCGTGTTTTCCCGCTTCGGGTGCTTGGCCGGGGGTGAAAACGCGCAGGCTGCCCGACATGCCGAGATGGATCAGCAGGATGCCGTGGGCGAAGCGGACAAGGAGGTATTTGGCGCGGCGGCCGCATTCGAGCACGGTTTGCCCTGCCAAGGTGTCGGCCAAACCGGGCGGCACGGGCAGGCGCAGTTTGCTTTGGCGCACGGTGAGGGCGGCGACGGTTTTGCCGGTGATGTGCGGGGCGACGCCGCGCAGGGTGGTTTCGACTTCGGGCAGTTCGGGCATGGCGTTTGCGGTTTTCAGACGGCCTTACAGCTTTCAGACGGCCTCACCGATTGCGTGAGGCCGTCTGAAAAGGCGGTTACAAAAAGCTGTGTTCGGCGGCGGGGAAGGTTTTGTTTTTCACGGCGGCGACGTAGGCTTTGACAGCGGCTTGGATGCTGCCCTGCCCCGCCATAAAGTTTTTGACGAAGCGGGCGGTGTGGCCGGGGAAGACGCCGAGCATATCGTGCATGACGAGCACTTGTCCGTCGCAGTCGACGCCCGCGCCGATGCCGATGGTGGGGCAGGACACGGCTTCGGTAACGGCTTTGCCCAGCGCGGCGGGCACGCATTCCATCAGTATCATGGCCGCGCCCGCCGCGTCGTGGGCTTTTGCGTCGGCCGTCAGCGCTGCGCCGCCGTCGGCCTTGCCCTGCACTTTGTAGCCGCCGAAGGCGTGGACGGACTGGGGGGTGAGGCCGATGTGGGCGCAGACGGGGATGCCGCGCAGTTGCAGAAATTCGGTGGTTTCGGCCATCCACACGCCGCCTTCGAGTTTGACCATATGCGCGCCCGCGGCCATCAGTTCGGCGGCGGTGGCGAAGGCTTGTTCTTTGCTTTGCTGGTAGGCGCCGAAGGGAAGGTCGGCGAGAATGAGGGCGTTTTTCGCGCCGCGGGCGACGGCGGCGGTGTGGTAGCACATGTCGGCGAGGGTGACGGGCAGGGTGGAGCTTTGTCCCTGCACGGTCATGCCCAGCGAGTCGCCGACGAGGAGGGTGTCGACGCCCGCGTCGTCCATCAGGGCGGCGAAGCTGGCTTCGTAGGCGGTGAGCATGGCGATTTTTTCGCCGTCGGCTTTCATTTTTTTCAGGGTGTTGACGGTAATCACGGTGTTCCTTTGTGTGGTGTGTATGTGTTTCAGACGGCCTTTTGTTTGGAGGCCGTCTGAAAAGGGTCAGATGTCTTTGAGGTTGAGGTAGTGGCGGTTGCCTTGCATGTGGCTGATGGTGCGCAGGAGCAGCTCGAAATGGTCGTCGTTGCCGGTGAAGTCCATTTCGTCGTTGGCGATGAGCAGCGGGGCGTTGTCGTAAAGGTGGAAGAAGCGGCGGTATTCTTCGCGGATGCGGCCGAGGTAGCCTGCGGGGAAGAGGTTGAACGTGCCGCCGCCGCGCGAAATCAGGCGTTTGTCGGCAGCTTCGTCGGCGGTTTGCAGATAAATGACGAGGTCGGGAACGGGCATCTCGGGCATGATGCGGTGTTTGGCTTCCCAAAACAGGGTCTGTTCATTGGCGTTTTCGTCGTCGTCGAGCACGACGGGTACGAAAATCTGGTCTTTTTCCAGCAGAAAATCGGCAACGACGCGGCCTCCTTTGGCTTCTTCGGCGTTGATGATGTCGATGGCCTTCACGCGGCGCAGCAGGAATTGCAGTTCGGTGGCGAGGCCGTGGTTGGCTGCGTTTTCGTAGAAGAGTGAGAGGAAGGGGTTGGTTTCGGGGCTTTCGGTGAGGTAGAGCGCGTCGAAATAGCCCGCCAGCCGCCGCGCGAGTTCGGACTTGCCGCTGCCTATCGAGCCTTCGACCACTATGTATCGGTAATCCATCGCCTGGTTCCTGTTTGTCGGCAAAGGGGCGGATTATACGGCTTCGGGCGCGGGCTTTCCAACAGCAGGCAGGCCGTCTGAAAGGTTTTCAGACGGCCTGCGGGTCTGTGTTTGTTTATAGGAGACGGATGCCGTCCGCGCCGAGGGCGTCGGCCAGCGCGCCCGCCGTGCCGTGTTGCCCGATTATGTAGGCGGGGTCGAGGTCGGCGAGGGGGCGCATGACGAAGGCGCGCAGGTGGGCGCGCGGGTGCGGCAGGGTGAGGGCGGGGTCGGAGGATGTTGTGTGCGCGTAGTCGACGATGTCCAAATCGAGGGTGCGCGGGGCGTTGGCAAAGGGGCGCTCGCGGCCGAAGTCATGTTCGATTTGTTGCAGCAGATCGAGCAGTTCGCGGGCGGCGAGGGTGGTTTCGATGATGGCGGCGGCGTTGGTGAAATCGGGCTGATCGGTATAGCCGACGGGGGCGGTGCGGTAGAGGGGCGAGAGGCGCAGGGAGAGGATGTGCGGATGGTTTTTCAGACGGCCTGCGGCCTGGGCGATGGTGTCGGCGGACGCGCCGAGGTTGCTGCCGAAGGCGATGGCGGCGGTGGCGGGGCGGGTGTCGGGCATGGGCGGCTTTCGGGCGTTATGGAGGAGGTGATGAGGCCGTCTGAAAGATTTTGGCTTTGTTGAGGCTTTATTTTCAGACGGCCTTTCGGGAAATCACCGTTTCACTTCGCGGTAGGCTTTGAGTTCGCGTAGGATTTCGGGTTTGACGATGCCTTGGAGTTTGGCGGCGGGGAGGATGAAGGATGGGGTGTCGATGTAGCTGCCGAAGCTGTATGTGCCGTAGGAATAGGAGAGGGCGTTTTTGTCGAATGTCCAGTTTTCCAGATGTTCGTCGGTCAGGTAGTGGGAGCTGTTTTTGTCGTCGAAATCCGCTTCGATTTCCTGGCGGGTTTTGCCGCCTTCTTGCAGATAGTAGTCGAGCATGCCTTGGCGGTGCAGGGCGGCGAAGGCGGCTTTTTTGCCGGGCAGCAGGATGTCGGCGAGTTTGAGGGGGACGGGTTTGCCGCTGCGGGGGATGACGTAGTCGCTGCCGTCGCCCGCGCCGTGCGCGCCGCCGGAGAATTCGTAGTCGGTGGTGGAGAGGACGTAGTAGTGGGGGGTGTAGCCTTCGAGGGAGACTTCGGCGATGTATTGGTGGCGCGGGTAGCCTTCGTCATCGCGAAATTCATCGACGCGTTTTTTCAGTTCGTGCAGGGCGGCGGCTTTGGTGAGGGTTTTGAGGCCGTCGGCGGCGGACATCGGGCGCAGTAGTTTTTCGACAAAGGCGTTTTGCGCGGCATCGGGGAAGACGGGGCGGGAGACGATGAATTCGCTGCACCCGGTGTCGGGCGAGGGTTTGGGGCAGTATTTGGCGGTGAAGGATTGGATTTTGACCTGCGGCGGTGCTGCGAGGGCGGGCAGGGCGAGGGCGGCGAGGAGGAGGGCGGGGAGATGTTTGTTCATGGTTTCGCTCTTTGGTTTGCAGTTGGGGGACGGGATTTTACGCTTTTTTGCTGTGCTGAAACGGTGTTTTCAGAAACGTCATCCCCGCGGTTATGCTCTGAAAGAGTACCGGCGGGGACGGCCTGTTTATGTTTCCGCCGCACCCCAAAGACCGCGTGCGTCGCCTTGGGGCGACACACCCTGCATAAGGGTAGAGGCCGTCTGAAAACTTATTTTTCGGCCACGGCGAAGGCGGTTACGGTGCCGCTGTCGTCGCTGATGCTGATGTGGACGCGGGTGATGCCCAACTCGTCGAGGAAGGCTTGCAGGGGCGGGGCGAAGAGGGTTTCGGGTTTGCCCTTGGCGTTGTGGCTGATGCCGATGTTGCGGAAGGAAACCGCGCCGCGTATGCCGGTGCCGATGGCTTTGGCGGCGGCTTCTTTGGCGGCGAAGCGTTTGGCCAGCAGGGCGGTGGGGCGGGCGGCAGCTTCGAATTCGGGCAGTTCGGCCGGGTGCAGTACGCGTTCGGCGAAGGCGCGGCCGTGTTTTTTGTAGAGGGCGGCGATGCGTTTTTCCAGCACGATGTCGGTGCCGATGCCGTGGATCATGGCGTTTCTCCTGTGTTTGGCGGTTGGTCTGAGGCCGTCTGAAAGTTCGGCTTTCAGACGGCCTCGGATTTTAATCGGATTCCGCCATGCGGGCGAATTCGTCCGCGCCCAGCGGTTCGCGGCCGAGCAGGGCGGCGAAGGGGGCAGGGTCGGCGCAGGAGCCTTGTTGCAGCAGGGTGATGCTGCCGAGGCTGAGAAAGCCGTTGCTCAGGATGTTGGCCAGAGGCAGGGCGGGGCGCAGCAGGGCGAGGGGGAGGGGCAGGATTTTGGCGGGGGCTTTGCCGTGCAGGGTTTGCCGCAGGATGGCGAGGTAGCCGGCGAGGGTGGTTTTCAGACGGCCTGTCATGTTGACCGGCGCGCCGTTTTCGGGCGGGTTTTCCAGCAGGCGGCAGAGGCCGTCGGCCACGTCGGCGGCGTGCACCGGCTGCAAGTCGAACGCGCCGCCTGCGGGCAGGGGCAAAACGGGCAGGCGGGCGAGGCGGATAAAGAGTTCGCAGCTTGCGCCGCCGCGCCCGAACACGACGGAGGGGCGGGCGACGGCAGCGGGTAGTTCGGCGGCCACGGCGGCATCGCCGCGCCCTTTGCTGGCAACGAAGGCGGCGGCGGCGGGGTCTGCGCCCAGTGCGGAGAGCTGCACCCAGCGGCGCACGCCCGCTTCTTTGGCGCAGCGGGCCAGCAGGGCGGGGGTGTGGTGGTGGACGGTTTCGAGAATGTCGGCGTGGCGGCTCATGACACCGACGCAGTTCATCACGGCGTCGCAGCCTTCGAGCAGGGGCATGGCGGCGTCGCGGCTCGGGCGCAGGAAGTCGAGTTCGGCGTGCGCGGGGGTGCGGACGCTGTGTCCGGCTTCGCGCAGGCGGCGTGCGGTACGGCAGCCGATAAAGCCGCTGCCGCCGAGGAGCAGGATGTTCATGGCGGGGTTCTTTCTTTGGGGTTGGACGGGGTGGGTTGCGGTTTCAGACGGCCTCTGTCGGGTGGCAGGGAACGCGTGCGTCGCCTTGGGGCGACACACTCTACGTCAGCGGCGGAGGCCGTCCCCGCCTGCGCAGGGATGACGTTTCTGAAAAACGTTTACGGCTGTCCGGGTGCGTTTTGCTGCCGTTCGGCGAGCTGTTGCAGGCGGTAGGCGGTTTGGGCGGGGGTGTCGGCGGGTGCGGGCGGCTGTTTGGCGGCGCGGTTGAGCCGGATTTGCCGCTGCACCATGTAGGCGAGGACGAGTAGCAGCGACACGCCGCCGAACACTGCCCAGCGCAGGGCGTAGAGCAGGTTGTCGGCGAGGCTGCGCTCAAAATTGGGGGCGAACAGCAGGGTGTAGAGCAGGGGGAGGAAGACGGTGAGGCCGCCGTAGAGGCGTTGCCAGAACAGGCCGCTGGTTTCTTTCACGCCTTCGCGTTCGTCGTCGCACAAAAAGGCAATGACGCGGCGCAGGCCGCTGCCGACGATGAACCAGCAGGAGAGGCTGACGGCGAGGGAGACGGCGGCGGTCATCAGGATGATGGCGAGGTTTTGCATGATGGTTTCCTTTCGTTGGCGGATGGGGATTGGGGTCTGTTGATATTCGGCCTGCGAGCGGTTTTTTGCCAAAAACACCGCCGCAAGGCTGATTGTCAACAGACCCTAGTATTGCCGCAGCTTTTGGCGGGCGGCGGCGTTTTGCTTGGCGCAGTAGGCCGCCGTCTGCTGCGGACTGTTTCCGGCGCGGCGGGCTGCCTCGGCGTGCGGGGCGACATAGGCGTTGAGCCGCTCCTGCACGGCTTCTTTCTGCGCGGCGTATTTGCCGGCAACAAGGGCTTCGCAGTGGGAAACTTCGCGCAGGTGGGCGGCGAGTTTGTCCTGCGGCACGGCGCGCGCGGCCTCGTCGGCGGGGCAGGGCATGGTGAAGACCATGATGTCCATGTTGTCGCGGAAAATTTGCTCGCAGCGCGCCAGTTCGTTTGCGGCGGCAGGGGCGGCGGGCAGCAGGGCAAGCAGGGCGGCCAGGGGGAGGGGTGTTTTCATTTTTTCGTCCTTTTTTCGGGTGGCAGATAACAGGTGCCATTCTCACACGGAGGGCGCGGCAGCAGCCAGCGTGGAAAACGGTAGCGGTTGCGGGCAAACCAGGGATAGAGGCGGTCGCAGAGCGGCGCGATCAGCGGCAGATTGGCGAGTTTCACTGGCGTAAATCGTTCGGCGTGCTCGTGCATCAGGCGCACGGCGGCCATGCCGCGCACCATTGTGCCGTCGCCACGCAGGATATGCAGGTAGGTCATGGCTTGGGCGGGGCTGATGCCGTGGCGGCGCAGGATTGCTTCGCTGCCCTGCACGGGTACGGTGTCGAACTCGGCGGCGCGGCGGTCGGACAAAACCAGCTCCATCTCGCGCACGCACAGCGGGCATCCGGCATCGTAGAAAATCGTGTGTTTCATGGTTTTTTCCTTTCGTAAACAATGTATTCAGACGCCCTAAGCCGGTTTCAGCACCATCAAAAAGTAAATCGCCAGCGTGGCGCAGAAGGCGGGATAGCCCAAAAGCTCCCACAGCCGCGCGTAACGCCAATACTGCCCGGGCAGCGAGGTTTCGCCCGCCTCGTTGGCCGCCTGCGCGATTTTGGCCAGGCGGATTTGCAGCCACACCACCGGCAGCCAGCACGCGCCGCACAGCAGGTAGAGGCCGAGCGTCCACGCAATCCAGCGCGTATCGAAGGACAAATGCGCCTGCGACATCAGCCACCAGCCCGAGAGCGGCTGGAAAATCACGGCGGGCGTAGTAAACCACCAGTCGGCCTTCACCACCCATTTGGCCACCACCGACTGTGCCGCCACCGAGCCGCTGCGGTTTGCCCAAAACAGGTAAAACGCCGTGCCGAAGCCCGTGCCCACCATCAGCGTGGCCGACAGGATATGCAGGGTTTTGACTATCAGGTAAGTGTTCATGATTTGCTCCTTTTATTTAAGAGTTACGAAAAGCAGGTTTCAGACGGCCTTTTGCCGTGCGGCCTGCACCAAAAACAGCATCAGCGCGGCTGTCGGCAGGTTTTTCACCAGCGGCGCGAAGGGGTGCAGCCACATGGCGGGCAGGGTAAGGGCGATAATCAGGCTGTATGCCGCCACCGTCGCCGCCTGCGCCGCCCAAAAAAGCGGCAGGCGGCGGGCGCGGGTGAAGCAGAGCAGGCCGAAGACGATGTCCAACAGCGAGGCCGCCAGCAAAACGGGATAGCGGAAGGCCGTCTGAAAACCCACGGCCGCGAGCAGTTCCAGCGATTGCTGCGGCGCGGTCAGCACCGGTTGCAGGCCGCTCCACAGCCACAACAGGCCGAGCGAGGCGGGCAGATAAGTGGGGATGCGCGGGGTGGTATTCATTATTTGTCTTTCTAAATTTCCGTCAAAACAGAAATAATGGGTCAAAAAAATTTGCGGGAAAGCAGCGGGCGTTTCAGACGGCCTACTCGTCATTCGGCTTCGGTAGCACCAGTCGCGCCAGCGTTGCCGCGCTCAGGCCGCCCGCGAGGGCGAAGGTATAGCTTACGAAGCTGTCGGCTGAGGGATCTCCGCCAAAACCGAGATACGGCAGAACAAAGCCGAACAGCGCGGACACCGCCGCTCCCGCCGCCGCCGTCAGAAACGTGTTGGCCGCGCTGCGGTACGGCCGCCAAAGCGTCAGAATGCAGGCCAGCACGGCGGCGGGCACGAAGCCGAGCACCGTGCCGAAAATCAGGAAAAGCGGCAGAACCAGCACGCCGGCAAAGGTTTCTGAAAACGACATTTCGCCGAGAACAAGCGCGGCGAAGAAGGTTGCACCTCCCAACCAAAGCGCGCCCAAGGGTGCGCCGCACAACAGCGAAATCCAAAACACACCGGCGCGCGGATAGGGTTTGGCGGCAGACGGGGCGGGGCGGACGGATTCGTTCATGGCGGATTTCCTTTTTGCGGTTTTGATTTCGGCGGATGCCTCGGTGTCGGTTTTGCGGCATTGTATTGGCGTTTTAAAATTTCTGTCAATACAGAAATTAAAATAAATCTGCCGGTGTGAAAACGGGTTGTCCGCCATCCGTCCATACCTTTTGGAGACATGGGCGCGGGATGGCGTTTGCGAAAGGATGCGAATTGTCAGCGCGGGCGGTTTTATGTGAAAATCGCTCTTACTTGACTTACCGGCCGTCTGAAACGCGGTTTTCAGACGGCCTGCCGCATTTGCGGCATTGTGTCTGTTTATCCAAAAGGAGCGATTTCATGATATTCCGCCACACTTTACTTGCCCTGTGCTGCGCCGCCGCGCTGGCCGCCTGCGGCAGTCAGCAGGAGGGTGCCGTGCAGGCGCCCGCTTCCGCACAGCAGGCCGCGGCCGCCGGTTCGGTTTCCGTGAAAACCATGCGTGGCGAGGCTGCCGTGCCGCAAAATCCCGAGCGCGTCGCCGTGTACGATTTGGGCGCGCTCGACACACTGAGCGCGTTGGGTGTGAAGGTCGGCGCCGCGCCCAACACCCTGAGTCTGACCTATCTGCAAGACGCGGTGAAAGACGCGGTGAAGGCGGGCACGCTGTTCGATCCCGACTATGAAGCGCTGCACGCCTACCAGCCGCAGCTGATTGTGATCGGCGGGCGCACGGCCGACGCTTACGACGAGTTGGCCAAACTCGCGCCCACCATCGAAATGGGCATCGACTCCAACAATATGCGCCAAAGCGCCGACGAGCGCATCGACGCCTTCGGTGCGATTTTCAACAAAAAAGCCGAGGCCGACGCGCTGAAACAGCAGATTAACGCTTCCTTTGAAGCGGCCAAAGCGGCGGCGGCGGGCAAAGGCCGGGGGCTGGTGCTGATGGTCAACGGCGGCAAGCTGTCGGCTTTCGGCCCCAAATCGCGTCTGGGCGGCTGGATACACGGCGACATTGGCGTGCCGGCGGTGGACGAGGCGATTAAGGAAGGCTCGCACGGCCAGCCCGTTTCCTTCGAATATGTGAAAGAGAAAAACCCCGACTGGCTGTTTGTCCTCGACCGCACCGCTGCCATCGGCGAGGAGGGACAGGCGGCGAAAGATGTTTTGAACAACCCGCTGATTGCCGAAACAACGGCGTGGAAGAAAGGCCAGGTGGTGTACCTGCTGCCGGAAACCTACCTCGCCACCGGCGGCGCGCAAGAGCTGCTGAACTCGACCAAGCAGCTTAAAGACGCGTTTGACGCGGCGAAGTAAATCCGTGTTTTCAGACGGCCTCCTCCTGAGAAGAGGCCGTCTGAAAAACGTTTTGCCGACAGATTTTTGGCAGCCCCCGAAACATCAGGAACAAACATGAAAACCATCGGCATCATCGGCGGCATGAGCCCCGAAAGCACCGTGCTGTACTATCAGGCTATCAACCGCGAAACCAACCGCAGGCTCGGCGGCAACCGCAGCGCGGACATCGTGATGCACAGCGTCGATTTTGAAGAAATCGTCCGCCTGCAAAAAAGCGGCGA
>NZ_JBKGTW010000026.1:0-27616 GCF_046546535.1 Neisseria sp. WLZKY-1 | reverse complement strand
CGGCATCTGATTGAAAACTTTTTCTGCCGGATAAAGGAGTTTAAAAAGATTGCGATGCGTTGTGAAAAGACGGATGAATCTTTTGCTGCCAACATTTATCTGGTTGCTACGGTTTTAAGGCTGGCTTGAATGTCAACAGACCCTAGGACAGCCCCAATAATTTTTCTAAGGTGCTACTGCCGCAGACAAACCAAAGGCCGTCTGAAAACCTGTTTTTCGGTTTTCAGACGGCCTTTTTATGCGGAAAAAACGTGTGGCGGTTTACTGGTCGACGAATGCGCGTTCGATCAAAAAGTCGCCGCGTACGCCGACTTTGGGCGATTCGACAAGGCCGAAATCGTTGAGCACTTGGCGCGTGTCTTTGAGCATGGCGGGGCTGCCGCAGAGCATGGCGCGGTCGTCTTCTTTGTTGATGGGGGGCAGGCCGATGTCTGCAAAGAGTTTGCCCGAGCGCATCAGGTCGGTGAGGCGGCCGTGGTGTTTGTAGTCTTCGCGCGAGACGATGGGGTAGTAAATCAGTTTGTCGCGCACCATCTCGCCCAAAAATTCGTGGTTGGGCAATTCTTGGGTGAAGCGCTCGTAATAAGCCAAATCTTTTTGGTAACGCACGCCGTGTACCAAGATGACTTTTTCAAACATTTCGTAAATGTCGGGGTCTTTGGTGACGGCCAAAAACGGCGCGATGCCGGTGCCGGTGGACAAAAGATAGAGGTGTTTGCCGGGATTGAGATCGCCCGCCACCAGCGTGCCGGTGGGCTTTTTGCTGATGAGTACGTCGTCGCCGACTTTGAGGTGTTGCAGGCGGCTGGTGAGGGGGCCGTCCTGTACTTTGATGCTGAAAAATTCGAGATGCTCTTCCCAGTTGGCGCTGGCCACGCTGTAGGCGCGCATCAGCGGTTTGCCGTCGACCATCAGGCCGACCATGACGAACTGGCCGTTTTCAAAACGCAGGCTTTCGTCGCGGGTGCAGGTAAAGGTGAAATAGGCGTCGGTCCAGTGGTGGACGGAGAGGACTTTTTGGGTGTTGAAGGCTGCCATTGGGGTTTCCTGTGTCGTATGGGTAAAAGGGTCGGAGGCCGTCTGAAAAGGGCTTTAACTTCGTCGAAATCCGCTTTCAGACGGCCTGATCTTTAAGATTCGGCCGTGCCGGAAGACGTTTTGCGTTTGCGCGGACGGCGGCGGCGTTTTTTGCGCGGCTCGCCCTCTTGGGTGGGGGCGGCAGTCATGGCGGCGCGCTCTGCTTCGTCTGCGTGCTGGAAGCTTGTCCACCAGTCGGCCGTTTCCTGCGGCGCATAGCCAAGTTTGGCGCGCAAAACGAGGAAATCGTAGGCGGCGCGGAAACGCGGCTGGGCGAGCAGGCGGTGCGGACGGGCGCCGCGGCGGTGGTCGAACTGGGGTTGGAGTATCCAGATTTCGCGCATGGTGGCGGAGAATTTCTGCGGCACGCCCCAGCCTTTTTCCATGGTTTCGCGCAGGTCGGACACGGCGCCGGTGAGGGCGGGGGCGGCTTTTTCGCCCAATTCCATGCGTTTTTGCCAGAGGCTGTTGAGCCTGTCCCACATCAGGGCGGCGAGGACGAAGCCGACGGAAACGGATTTGTCGGCGCGGATGCGCTCGTCGGTGTTTTTCAGCGAGGCGGCAACCATGTTGGGACGGTTGTCGCGGGCGGCTTCCTGCAATGCGTCGAGCAGCGGATGGACGGCGGTATCGATGCCGAGGGTGTGGAATTGGGCGAGGCAGCGGCGGGCGTGGCCGGAGAAAAGCAGCTTCATGATTTCGTCGAACAGGCGGGCGACGGGTTCTTCTTTCAGACGGCCTGCGTATTTGGGAATCGGCGCGGCGGTGCGCTCTTCGACGGTGAAACCGAGTTTGCCCGCCAGCCGCACGGCACGCAGCACGCGCACGGGGTCTTCCTGATAGCGTTCGGCCGGATCGCCTATCATCACGAGGCGGCGGGCTTTGACGTCGGACACGCCGTTGTGGAAGTCGTGGATTTCGCGTTTTATCGGGTCGAAGTAGAGGGCGTTGCAGGTGAAATCGCGCCGGCCGGCGTCTTCGGCCAGCGTGCCGTAGGTGTTGTCCTTCATGATGCGGCCGTGTTCGTTCTGTACCGCGCCGCCGCTGCCACGGAAGGTGGTGACTTCGATGGTTTCCGGGCCGATTTGGACGTGGACGATGCGGAAGCGGCGGCCGATGATGCGGCTGCGGCGGAAGAGGGCGCGCACTTCTTCGGGCGTGGCGTTGGTGGCGACGTCGAAGTCTTTCGGTTCGGCGCCGATCAGCAGGTCGCGCACGGCGCCGCCGACGATATAGGCTTCGTAGCCTGCCTGTTGCAGGCGGGAAACGGTTTTTTCGGCGGCCAGGCTGATGTCGCCTGCGCTCAGGCCGTGTTCGGAATGGGAAATGGTTTGTTTGGCGCTTGCGGCGGCAGGTTTGCCCGCCATCTTGCGCCAGAGTTTTTTCAGCATGTGTGTTTCCAGAATCGCGCCGCCCGAAACGCGGTTTCGTGAAAAACCTTTGCCCAATCTTGTGTGCGCCACAATGCTCGGCAAAGGTTTCAGACGGCCTCGGTTGAACTGTGTCAAAAAATGGCGCGCATTATACCCGCCGCGGCGCGGGAAGTGGAACAAAAGGCCGTCTGAAACACGGTTTTAACTTTGCTTTCAGACGGCCTTTACGCGGCGTAAAATAAAGCATCCCAACCCGAAAAAGGAGAGCAGCATGAATATGAAACAAACGGCGGCGCTGGTGTTGGCAGCGGCCGCGCTGACCGCCCATGCCGGCGGCAGAACGGAGGCCGAGTGGACGCAGATGGAGACGGCTGTACGCCTGTCGGCGGAAAACACCAAGCGTTATCAGGATACTTACAGCGACATTTATTTCGACTTGGGCAGCCTGACCGCGGCCGAGTTCGAGCGGCGGGTGGCGGCGGGCGACACGGTATACGCCTACATCGGCCGCCCGAGCTGCGGCGACTGCAACGCCTTCGAGCCGCTGTTCAAACGCTACATCACGCAGCGCAGGCTCGACGGCAAAATCTGGTTTGTCAACGTCCACCGTCTGCATCAGGACAAGGAAAAATGGCAGGCGTTCAGGCAGCGATACGGCTTGTCGGGCACGCCCGTGCTGGCGAAATACGCCGGCGGCAGGCAGCAGAACAAGCTGGATTTCGAGGACAACGGCGGCATCAGCGCCAAGGATTTGGAACGCTGGTTGGACGCCAACGGGCTGTAAACGGGCTTTTCAGACGGCCTCTTTATTGCCAAAGGCCGTCTGAAAACGTTGGCCGATATTATGGAGAACAACATGGCACATTCATGGTTTTACTGGGCTTTGGCTTCGGCCTTTTTCGCCGCGCTGACGGCAATTTTCGCCAAAGCGGGCTTGCAGGGTATCGATTCCGACTTCGCCACCTTTATCCGCACGCTGGTGATTATCGCCGCGCTGGCGGCCTTTCTCAGCTACGCGGGCAAATGGCAGGGCGTGGGCGCGTTCACAGCGAAAAACTGGACGTTTCTCGTGTTGTCGGGCTTGGCAACGGGCGCGTCGTGGCTGGCCTATTTCAAGGCTTTGCAGATGGGCGAGGCGTCGAAAGTGGCACCGGTCGACAAATTCAGCATTGTTTTGGTAGCCCTGTTTGCCGTGGTGTTTTTGAAAGAGCGGCCGTCGTCGCAGGAATGGCTGGGCATCACCCTGATTGCGGGCGGCGTGCTGACGCTGGCTTTGAAGAGATAGGCCGTCTGAAAGGATTGAGGCCGTCTGAAATATAAAAAGGCCGTCTGAAAACCCGATTCGGGGTTTTCAGACGGCCTTTTGACATCGTTGCAGCGGGATTAGGCCTGTTCCAATCCGAAGGTTTTGTGCAGCACGCGGGTAGCCAGTTCCATGTATTTCTCGTCGATCAGCACGGAAACTTTGATTTCGGAGGTGGAAATCATCTGGATGTTGATGCCTTCTTCGGCCATGGCGCGGAACATTTGCGCCGCCACGCCGGAGTGCGAGCGCATGCCGACGCCGACGATGGAGACTTTGCACACGGTGTCGTCGCCGTTCACTTCGGCCGCGCCGAGGCTGTCTTTCAGGCCGTTCATCAGGTCGAGCGTCTGTTTGTAGTCGCCGCGCGGCACGGTGAAGGAGAAGTCGGTCGTGCCTTGTGCGCCGACGTTTTGGATGATCATGTCCACTTCGATGTTGGCGTCGGCGACGCTGCCGAGTATCTGGTAGGCGATGCCGGGTTTGTCGGAGACGCCGCGCACGTTGATGCGGGCTTGGTTTTTGTCGAATGCGATGCCTTTTACAACGGCTTGTTCCATGTTTTCGTCCTCTTCAAAGGTAATCAGGGTGCCTTCGCCGCCGTCTTCCAGGCTGCTCAATACGCGCAGGCGCACTTTGTATTTGCCGGCGAATTCCACCGAGCGGATTTGCAAAACTTTCGAGCCGAGGCTGGCCAGTTCGAGCATTTCTTCAAAGGAGATGGTGCTCATGCGGCGGGCTTCGGGGACGACGCGCGGGTCGGTGGTGTAGACGCCGTCGACGTCGGTGTAAATCTGGCACTCGTCGGCTTCAAGTGCGGCGGCCAGGGCGACGGCGGAGGTGTCCGAGCCGCCGCGGCCGAGGGTGGAAATGTCGCCGCCTGCGGTCACACCTTGGAAACCGGCAACGATAACGACGCGGCCTTCTTTCAGGTCGGCGCGCATTTTGCCGCCGTCGATATGGTCGATGCGGGCCTTGGTGTGCGCGTCGTCGGTCTGTACGGCCACCTGCCAGCCGGTGTAGCTTTTGGCGGGCACGCCGATGTCTTTCAAGGCCATAGCCAGCAGGCCGATGGTGACCTGCTCGCCGGTGGCGAGGACGACATCCAGCTCGCGCGGGTCGGGGAATTCCTGCATTTCGTGCGCCAGTGCCACCAAGCGGTTGGTTTCGCCGCTCATCGCGGACACCACCACGACCACGTCATGACCTTCGGCGCGGGCTTTGGCGACACGTTTGGCAACGTTTTTGATACGTTCGGGCGAACCGACCGAGGTGCCGCCGTATTTTTGTACGATAAGTGCCATTTTCGTGCTTTCTTGTGTGGAGAATCGAAAAAGGCGGCATTATTGCCATTTTTCGCCGTGCCGACAAGGCGTTTGGCAGGCTTTCAGACGGCCTTTCGCGCCCGTTTCATCCGTCTGCCAAATCCCGACACAGCTGCACCGCTTCGTCCAGCCGCTCCACGCCGTAAATCTGTAAATTCGGAAACTCTTTGACGTTGCGCGGCAGATTGGCTTTGGGAACGATGGCGCGTTTGAAGCCGAGTTTTTCCGCTTCTTTGAGCCGCTCTTGGCCGCGGGCGACGGGGCGCACTTCGCCGCTCAAACCAATCTCGCCGAAAGCGACCATTTTTTCCGGCAGCGGCTTGTTGCGAAAGCTCGAAAGCATGGCAAGGATGACGGCCAAGTCGGCCGCCGGTTCGCCGATTTTCACGCCGCCGACGGCGTTGAGAAACACGTCTTGGTCAAAACAGGCGATGCCCGCGTGGCGGTTGAGCACCGCCAGCAGCATGGCAAGGCGGTTTTGCTCCAAGCCGACGCTGAGGCGTTTGGGCGTGAAGCCGTGCGCGTCGTCCACAAGGGCTTGGATTTCCACCAAAAGCGGGCGGCTGCCTTCCTGCGTAACCAGCACGCACGAGCCTGCCACGTCGTCGCGCCAGCTTGCCAGAAAAATCGCCGACGGGTTGGACACGCCTTTCAAGCCCTGCTCGGTCATGGCGAACACGCCCAATTCGTTTGCCGCGCCGAAGCGGTTTTTAATCGCGCGGATCATGCGGTAGTTGGAATGCTGGTCGCCCTCAAAATAGAGTACGGTGTCCACCATGTGTTCCAGCACGCGCGGGCCGGCAATCGCGCCGTCTTTGGTAACGTGTCCCACGAAAATCATGGCGATGCCCATTTGCTTGGCGATGCGGGTGAACTGCGCGGCGCACTCGCGCACCTGCGACACGCTACCTGGTGCGGACGTGATTTGGTCGGAATACATGGTTTGGATGGAATCGATGACCACCAGCTTGGGCTGATGCTGCTTTAAGGCAGCCTGAACGGCTTCCAAGCGGATTTCCGCCAGCAGATGGATGCCTTCGCTTTGCACGCCCAACCGCTGCGCGCGCAGGGCGACTTGCTGCGCCGATTCCTCGCCCGACACATACAAAACCTTGCGGCTTTGCGCCATTTTGGCAACGGTTTGCAGCAGCAGGGTGGACTTGCCGATGCCGGGGTCGCCGCCGAGCAAAATCACCGCGCCGTCCACCAAGCCGCCGCCGAGCACGCGGTCAAGCTCGCCCATGCCCGTGGGCTGGCGCGGCACTTCCACCGCGCTCACTTGCGACAAATCCACCACTTGCGCGCTGTCTGCCGCCCACGATTGGAAACGCGCGTTTTTCGGCTCGGGCGCGGCGATATCTTCTTGCAGGGTGTTCCACTCGCCGCAATGCGGGCATTTGCCCTGCCATTTGGGCACGGTGCCGCCGCATTCGGTGCAGCGGTAGATGGTTTTGGGGGCTTTTGCCATGTTGATTGTTCCTTGTGTGGTGGGGTTTTCAGACTGCTTTTTTGGGGTGGGGAGCAGCCTGAAACAGGCGGGACGGATTTTAAAGCAATGCAGGGCGGGTCTCGACCCGTCGTGTTGTGATTGGCATCGGTTATGGTGGGTCAAGACCCACCCTACGCTTTCAGGCTGCTTTGAGGCCGTCTGAAAGTGCGTTTACGGGATTCTGCGAAGCTAAAAGCAGCCTGAAAGCTATTTCTGTACAAACGTCTGCCCGATAATGTATTCAAACCCGATAATGTGTTGAAACATATTGTCTTGCTGCGCCGCATGGTCGGCAAAAACCAAGCGGTTGCCTTGCTGTTCGGCAGTGATTTTGCAATCCAGGCTGCTGATATGCCATTGCCTGCCCGTCCGTTCCCAATGCCACAGGCGGCTGCCGCGCCGGTCAGATTCTTGGTAAAGCAGCACTGCATCGCCGTTGCGGTAGAAAGACAGGCAGTAATGTGTGCCGCCCTCATCGCGCACAAACTGCGCCACGCATCGGAAAGACGAATGCTGCCATGCGTCGTCCAAGTGCGCCCAAACCATTGCGGGCAGCAGCCAGATGCCGATGTCCAGCAAGGCTGCGGCATACCAATAATCGGAAATGTCGTGCTGCTTCTGGATGCCGCTTATGCCGGCACACCATAAAAGCGCGCCGAAGAATGGGGCGAACGAAGTGCCTTTGCCGCGCCGCAAAGCCAGCAGGATATAAAAATTGGCCAGAATAAACAGTGCACCCGTCAGACACATCAGGGCGGAGAAAAGATGGGGCGACATGGGGGTTTCCTTGCTGGATTGGTTTTTGGGAACTTGTTTTCAGGCTGCCTTTGAGGCCGTCTGAAAAACAGGTTTCCGCATCCCCGCGCAGGGTGTGCGGCTTGCCGCGCACGCGGATAACGGGTTCGGGCGGCCGTGGCTGTTAACCCGCCAACCGCGTGCGTGCCTGCGGGCACACCCTGCGCGGCTGTTTGCAAAATGTCGGGCATCAATGCCCGACCTGCCGGTTGCGGCGAAACGGAAACTTTGGTGTGGCGTGTCGCCCGCCGCGTAATGCTCGCCGGGCAGCTCGGCCAAGCCGTAGGCAAGCGTCCACAATAAAGGAAAAAACAGTACGAATTGCAGCAGCCGCCACCAAAGCGGCAGCCGCACGCTCGGGGTGCGGGGCATGGTTGGCTTTCGGCTTGGAAAATGCGGCGATGATAGCAGAGCAGGCGGAGCAAAACGTCTTTACATAAAAAAACACAGCGTCCGCTTGCGCTGTGCAAACGGATTTTGTATATTCGTATTCAAATGAATACGGAAAAGAGCAGTTTGAATATGAATACAGGCAACCGCATTCCCGTGAGTGTGCGTATTTCGCAGGAAGACGCTGATTTTATTGCAGAGTTGAAAATCGAAGGCGCGAATACGCCGTCGGAAAAAATCCGTGAATTGTTGAAGCAGGCCAGGCTCGCGCACACGCAGACGCGTGATTACGAATCCGCGCTCACGGCGCAGGAGCAGTTTTTTCAGACGGCCAGACGCAACGTGTTAAACGCCGAAAAACAGGCGGGCGTGCATTCGCATATCGTTGCGCGGCTGTTTGAGCAGCTGCCCGATCTGGCCGCCACGCTGGCTGCCGACCTGCCCGAAGAGGCCGCGCAGCCCGATTTGCAGAAATACGAGCGCGAGCTGATGTGGCGCATTGTGCGCCTGACCGACAGCATTTTGCAGCTTGCCGTTACCGGCAAAGGCGCGGCCTACGACGATACCGTGCTGCAACAGCTTGAAAACACCTTGAAACTGGCCGAGATTGTGCGCCGCGCGTCTGACGCGGATGGCGAGGCCGTCTGAAAACCCGATACATCGACCCGAAAGGAAACAAAATGAGCGAAACCCTGTCCCGCCGTGTCGGCCGCCTGGTGAGCGGCGGCTTCCACGCACTGATTGACGCTGCCGAAAACCTTGCGCCCGAGGCGGTAATGAACGAGAGCATCCGCGAAATCGAGCGTGCGGTTGACGAAGTGCGTGCCGAGTTGGGCAAAGTGTTGGCGCAAAAGCATCTGGCCGCCAAGAAAATGGCCGACGAGAGCAACCGCCACGAAGCGCTGTCCGAACACATCCGCGCCGCCGTGGTCGCCGAGCGCGACGATTTGGCCGAAAGCGGCATCGCCGAGCAGATGGACATCGAAGCGCGATTGCCGGTGCTCGAAAACACCATCGCCGACTGCGCCGCGCAAGAAAAAGAACTCGAAGGCTTTATCGCCGCGCTGCAGGCGAAAAAACGCGAAATGCAGCAGCAGCTTCAAGACTGGCGCGCCGCGCAGCAAAACGCAGCAGCGGGCGGCGGTACAGGCGGCAGCGGCTTGGAGCGCATCGCCCGCAACGCCGAAAAAAGCGGCAACGCGTTTGACCGCGTGATGGGCAGGCAAAACGCCGTACACAGCAGCAGCGACGCGGCACAGCTGGCCAAGTTGAAAGAGCTGGAAGACCTAAGCCGCAGCAACCGCATCGCCGAACGGCTGGCGGCTTTGAAGGCGGAAAAGTGAGTGCCGTAGGTCGGATTCTTGAATCCGACAAGTGCACGAAGCGGCTTTCAGACGGCCTTTCAGGCTGCTTGGCAAAGGCCGTCTGAAAATAAAACTGCCGTCATTCCCGCCTGCGCGGGAATGACGAAATACAGAGCTTTCAGGCAGCCTGAAAGACCCCAAGCTGCCTGAAAAGAAACCCCGCTCCGATTATTGGAAAGAAAACCATGCCCCAGCCCGAAACCCCGCTTGCCGAACTGCAGGCCGCCGCGCAAAACGGCAGCCGTCCGCTGACTTGGCGTAAAACCGTTTCCCTAAGCGATGCCGATCGAAAATCGGTGAACATCATGCGTTTCGGCATGCTTGCTTCGTGTTTTACCGTGCCGCTGTCGGTTCTGTTTCTGCACCGGATGCTGCCCGATTTGTTTTTCCACAGCGACGGCACGTTCAAAGCCGCCAACGCGCTGCCGTTTTTGCTGATGTCGGTGGCGATGGGAATGTTCGCCCTGTGGATGCTCAAGCGCATCAACAGCGTTCTGACTACCGGCCGCGCCCTTGCCGTTTTTACGCTGGATTGGAAAAAGCGCAGTCTGACAATGCACGGCTTCGGCGGCTTCGGCGGGCGCATTGACCCCGCACACGCCGACTGGGCGCAGATTCTGCCCGACGGCCGCCCCGAGCAGCGCGAACGCCTGCAACAGCGCATCCGCCAACTGCTGGCGCGCTAGGGCAGCCTGAAAGACCTAAAGGCCGTCTGAAAGCCGCAGGCTTCAGTAAAGTTAAAACCGGCAGTGCGGATTTTTTCCTGTGGGAAAATGTCGGATTCGAGAATTTGATCTACGCAAATCCGAAGGCCGTCTGAAGAAAGAAACGACGCGATGAAACGCAACAACGACAATGCCCTGACCGCGCCGCTGCTGGCGATGATGGTTGTGCTGGCCGCCGCCACCGCGCTGGTGTGGCTGGTGCAGCAGGCCGATGGCGGCGGTTGGCAGAAGGTTGCCGAGTTTGGCAAATTGTTTGCCAAGTCCGAACCCGAGCCACCGCCTGCCGACCTTGTCCGCCGCGCCGAAGCGGGCGACGCCGAAGCGCAGTATCAGGCAGGCGGCCACTATATGCGGCAAAACCGTTGGGATTTGGCGGTGCCGTGGTACGAAAAAGCCGCCGCGCAGGGGCACGCCAAGGCGCAGAACAATCTGGGCGTGGCCTATGCCGAAGGGCGCGGTGTGCCCGCCGATCCGCAAAAAGGCTGCCGCCTGATGGCAGCGGCGCAGCAGCAGCTTAATACCGACAACGGCCGAGAAAACGCCGCCATGTGCCGGGAAGAATTGGAAAAACACTGATTCGCGTCAGTTCTGTAGGCCGGATTCTTGAATCCGACAAACACCCGAAGCGGCTTTCAGGTAGCCTGAAAGACCCGAAGGCCGTCTGAAACTGAAACCTGCCCCGTTCAGGCAGCCTGAAAGCAGCCTGAAACCCCGTTCCGCCATTTATCAAGGAGACCCCGTCATGAACCAAACCAGCAGCAGACACAATATGTTTTATCTCAACGGCTGGCTGGCCGCCGCCATGCTGGCCGGTGCCGCCGTGCTGATTGCCATGGCGCTGTTTTCCACCGTCGGCGTGCTGGCCGCGCCGCTGCTGGTCTTTGTCGTACTGGCGGCAAGCGGCTTCCGTATCGTCCAGCCCAACACCGCGCTGGTGAGCACCTGTTTCGGCCGCTATTCCGGCATTCTGTCCGAGAGCGGGTTTTTCTGGATTATTCCGCTGATTTACCAAACCCAAAGCGTTTCCCTGCGCTCGGGCAACTACGTTACCCCGACGCTGAAAGTGAACGACGCCGCCGGTACGCCGATTGAAATCGCCGCCGCGATTGTTTACCACATCAGCAACCCCGCCGCCGCCGTGCTCGATGTGGAAAACGTCCACGATTTTATGCAGGTGCAGAGCGAGTCCGCCCTGCGCGCGCTGGCCACCCACCACCCCTACGCCGCCGAAGATACCGAAAGCCTGACCCGCCATTCCGAGCATATTCTCGAGCAGTTCCGCGACATGGTGCAGGAGCGCGTCGAGCGCGCCGGCATCAGCATCGACGAAGCCCGCTTCACCCATCTGGCCTACGCGCCCGAAATCGCCCAAGCCATGTTGCGCAAACAGCAGGCCGAAGCGGTAATCGCCGCCCGCTACGCGCTGGTGCGCGGCGCCATCGGCATGGTGGAAGGCACCGTCCGCCAGCTCGAGCAGCGCGATATCGTGAAAATGAGCGACAGCGAAAAAGCCAAGCTGGTAACCAATATGATGACCGTGCTGCTTTCCGAAGAAAACGCTGCACCGGTGTTGAATGTGAGCGGCGATTGAGCAGACGTAGGTCGGATTCTTGAATCCGACCAACACACGAAGCGGCTTTCAGACGGCCTGAAATGACCGAAAGGCCGTCTGAAAAATCAAAACCGAGTAGGTTGGGTCGAGACCCAACAAATCCCTTAAAGCATACGAAATGTTGGGTTTACAACCCAACCTACGCAACCCCAAAAGGCCGTCTGAAACCCCCAACCGAAAGCCCCGCCTATGTGGAACCTTATCAACGCCCCCGAAACCGAAATCTTCGGCATTGCCCTGGCTCTGATGCTGCTGCTCGGTGCGCTCGAAATCCTGTCCATGCTCTTGGGCGGTGCGAGCGAGTGGCTGGACAACCTGCTGCCCGACAGCCTGGCCGACAGCGCCCACACCGAAGTGGGGCTGGACGCGGCCGACGGCGTGCTGGTGCGGTTTTTAAGCTGGCTGTATGTCGGCAAAGTGCCGGTGCTGATGCTCTTGGTGGTGTTTCTTGCCGTGTACGGGCTGGCGGGCTATGTGTTTCAGACGGCCTTTGCCGCCGTGTTCGGCGCGTATTTGAACGGCACGCTGGCTGCCGTCGCCGTATGGTTTCTTTCGCTGCCGCTGGTGCGCGCCACTGCCGGCGGCCTGTACAAAATCCTGCCCAAAGACGAAACCACCGCCGTGTCGCAAGACACGCTAATCGGCCGCGTCGGCGTGATTGTGATCGGCCAAGCCCGCACCGGCAGCCCTGCCCAAGTGCGCGTGAAAGACGGCTTCGGCCAAACGCATTATGTGATGGCCGAGCCCGACGGCGAAGGCGTGCTGAAGCAGGGCGAGGCGGTGCTTTTGGTGTCGCTGGAGGGGAACACGTTTAAGGCGATTTTGAATCCGAGCGGGAGTTTGGTGGATTAAGGCTAGCTGAAAATAGCAGCCGAATTTCTGCAGTGCTAAAAACCGATACCCCACATTTTCAGGTAGCCTGCCGTAATATAAAGAGGAAGCCATGCAACAGAATAAAAGCAAAATCGTGATGCTGTATCCGGCTACATCTAAGGATTTGATGCTGGAAATCGGTGTGGTCTGCGCAGGGGTATTGCTGCTGCTTATTATCGGGCTGGATACTCTGTCGGATATTTCCGGCGACGGGGTGGATACGGCGCTTCGTTTGGCCATGGTGCTGCTGTTTTTTGGCGGTGCGGCGCTGGTTGGTTTCCTGTATTGGCGCATGTTCACGGCGCGGGACTTTCTGCGGTTGGACACAGAACGCGGCGTGCTGTTGCAAGGGCGCTGGCGTTGGGGTTGGCAGGCGCAGTGGGAGTATCCGCTTTCGATGTTTGCGGCGGTGGCGGCGGAGAAGGTGCGGGACGATTACCGCGGCTACTACGGGCGCTTGTGGCTGGAATCGGCGGATGGGCGGAACGATTTGGTGCTGGAGGAAAATTTCCTGCCGCATAAGGGCTCGCTGCACGAATTAGACGGAATTCAGAGCCATATCGCGCAGACAGCGGGTTTGGCCAAACGGCCTGTCATCAACACGGAAATCCGCGCACAAGAGGAGACGGCGGCCAATCCGGCACAGTTGCAGCCTTTGCAGGCGAAAACGCTGCCTGCGTGGCGGCAGGCGGTGAATCTGGCGGCGGCCGGGTTGTGGACTTGGCTGGCGGTCTGGCTGCTGCGTTTGGCGGCGAATTGGCAAAGCGGCGGCCTGCCCAAGCCGCTGTATTTCGGCGCGGGGCTGCTGGCGCTCGGGTTGTTGGCGGTGGCGGTGTCGGAAGTGCGCGGGGTGTTTCGTGCGTGTCGCTGCCGGAAAACGGCGCAAACACAAACTGCTTGGCGGCAGCCCTCAGAAATCAAAGCCGCGCTGGCGGCAGCACGGCAGGCGGAACACGAGCCGCAGCCTAAGCTGCCGGAACGCGCCGCGCCGAAGCTTGCGGACGGGGCGGAATTTGCTGTGTATTCGGTTGGCACTTTGCTCTCGCGCATCCCGTTTTTGCTGTTTGCACTGCTGATGGTGTGGAGCGGGGGCGGGTTCGGCTGGCGGCTGTTCTGGCTGGCGGCGCTGCTGTTTGCCGCATGGCGGCTGGCGTACCATTGGCATACACTGCGCAAGGTACGCTACAGCGTGCAGGAAGACGTACTGACCGTATACCGCCTGCACGGTTTCAAGTGGCTGCCTGAAAAACGCTATGCGCTATCGGGGTTTTGCGGCATTTACAGCCGCGTGAAATACAGCGGATTGGGTGTGGGCTTGAACGAAATCTGGCTGGCGGGCAAAGAAGGCGGCAAAGATGTGCGGCTGCTGGAGGCAGATTTGCTGCTGCGCGACAACCGGCAGACGGCGGAGAAAACGGCCAAACAAATCAGCCTCGCCACGGGACTGCCGTTGCTGGAATATATCGAACCATCCGAAAAGGCCGTCTGAAAAACAAAAGGCAAACAATAATGGGCAAACAACGTAAAAAATCGCGCTACCGCCAAAACCGCAACAGACAGCGATTCGATTCGGTATCTTGGGCCGGCCTCGGCAGGCAACCGCAGGCAGGAGTGCGGCGCGAAGGCAGACGAACGGTATTTGCCACCTCTTTTTGGGGCACGCTGTTTATGCCTTTAGTAACGGGGCTGCTATTGGTCTTTATCGCGTTGTTGGTTTTCCTTGCCGTCAGCGGATTTTTGCCGACGGTGCACGATTGGGCGGCAAAAGCGGTGGCGTGTGTGTTTTTGCTCTACGGCCTGAAACGCTCGGAAGGCTGGTGGTTCGGCTTGACCTGCCGCCGTTTTGCCTCCATCGGCGGCGGGGAATTGGTGCTGTACGGTGCATTCGGCCGCACGCGTTTCAGCCGTCCTTAGGCCGTCTGAAAATATAGGCCGCCTTAATGTAAATCCAGATAAAAATACCCATACCGTCATTCCTGCGCAGGCGGGAATCCAGAGGTTTAGAATTGTGGCAATCTTTGAATATTTCCTTGGAATCCCGAAGTCTGGATTCCCACTTGCGCGGGAATGACGATGCAGGTATTTCTATTTGAATCCACTGTATTTGTTTGATTTTCTCCAAACCTGTTTCAGGCAGCAGGAAGCCGTCTGAAAAAAACCTTCTCCAAGAAAGGAAAACCCATGAACTTAGTTTCCATCGGCATCATCGCCGGCGTCATACTCGTCGCGCTGTTCGTACTCGGCCTCATCCTCACCCGCCTGTACCGCCGCGCCAGCAAAGAAGTCTCCTTCGTCCGTACCGGCTTCGGCGGCGAAAAAGTCATCATGAACGGCGGAGCGATGGTGCTGCCCGTGCTGCACGAAATCATCCCCGTCAACATGAACACATTGCGTCTCGAAGTGCGCCGCGCGGCGCAGCAGGCGTTGATTACCCGCGACCGGATGCGCGTCGATGTGATGGCGGAATTTTACGTCCGCGTCAAACCCAGCGCCGAGAGCATTGCCACCGCCGCGCAAACGCTGGGTATGAAAACCATGTCGCCCGACGAATTGAAAGACCTCGTCGAAGGTAAATTCGTCGATGCCCTGCGCGCCGTTGCCGCCGAAATGGCGATGGAAGAGCTGCACGAAAAACGTGTTGATTTCGTTCAGAAAGTGCAACAAGTCGTGAGCGAAGACTTGTTTAAAAACGGCCTCGAACTCGAAACCGTCTCCCTGACCGGCCTCGACCAGACCAGCTTTGAGTTTTTTAACCCGCAAAATGCGTTTGACGCGGAAGGTCTGACCAAACTGACCGAAACCATCGAAGGCCGCCGCAAAAAACGTAACGAAATCGAACAAGACACCGATTTGGCGATTAAAACCAAAAACCTCGAAGCCGAGCAGCAACGCCTGAAAATCTCGCGCGAAGAAGAATACGCCAAACTCGAACAAGAACGCGAAATCGCCGTGCGCCGCGCCGAGCAGGAAGCCAGCATCGCCGAGCAGGAAGCGCAGAAAAAACGTGAAGCGGAAGAAGCCAAAATCGCTGCCGAACGCGAAGTGGATTTGAAACGCATCGCCGCCGAACGCGACATTAAAAACGAAGACATCCGCAAGGCGCAGGCCGTGGAGCAGGCCGAAGTCGAGCGGCGCAAAGCCATCGAGCTGGCCGAGCAGGACAGAGCGATTGCCGTCGCCGAAAAATCCCGCGCCGAATCGGAAGCCAAAGCCGAAGCCGACAAAGCCCGCGCCGCCGCCGTGCGCGAGGAAGAAAGCGTGATTACCGTGCGCGAAACCGAGCGCGCCGAGCGTGCCAAAGCGGTGGAACTGATTGCCGCCGCCGAAACCGCCCAGCGCGAAGCCATCGCCGTAACCGTGGCCGCCGAGGCAGAAAAACAGGCGGCGCAGGATAAAGCCGAAGCGCTGCGCATTGCCGCCGAGGCCGAAGCCGAGCAGTCCCGCCTGAAAGCCAAGGGCGAAGCCGACGCCAAAGTGCTGCTGGCGCAGGCGCAGGAGCAGCAGTACAAGGTTGATGCAGAGGGCAAACGCGCGGTAAACGAAGCGGCCAACGTGTTGAGCGTGGAGCAAATCGAGATGCAAATCCGCCTCGCGCTGCTGAAACACCTGCCCGACATCATCCGCGAATCCGTGCGCCCGATGGAAAACATCGACGGCATCAAAATTCTGCAGGTCAACGGCCTGGGTGGCGCGCTTGGCGCGGCGGGCGAGGGCGTTTCAGACGGCCAAACCCAAGGCAGCCTCGCCGACCAAATGGTTAACAGTGCATTGCGCTACCGCAGCCAAGCCCCGCTGGTTGACGGCCTGTTGAAAGAACTCGGCCTCAACGGCAGCGACATCAACGGCCTGACCCAAGGCTTGGACAAAGGCGTGGGCAAAGCGGAGTAAGGCCGTCCAAACTGAAACCGCATGCAAAACCCGACGGGGGAAACCCATCGGGTTTTTGGCCGTCTGAAAGGTTTGTTTCCATCTTTCAGACGGCCTTTTGCCTGCCCGCTTTTCGTTTTTTAACAAAAACGGCGGCGGAATGGCGAGGCCTGTTTTGCGGAAATAAAAATGAAATCAAAAAGATATTTATAAGGTATTTGTGCGGCGGATGCAGGGCATCAGAAAAAAAAATTAGCCTGCGGCGGGTGTGCTTGTTTATAAACCGCGCATGTCGGGACACGGGGCTTTCAGACGGCCTCCCCGACCAAACCATCCGAAAACCGATAAAAGAGGAGTAAACCGATGAGTAAAGCGCAAACTAGAAACCATGCTGCGGAAAAGGAACGGGCAAAGCGGGTGCTGGCGCATCCGGCTTTCCGCTCGATGGCGCGGCAGAAGGCCTGGCTGGGCTGGAGTTTTTCCGCGATTGTGTTCGCGGTGTATGTGGCCTATATCTGGATAATCGGCACGTCGCCGCAAACGCTGGCGGCGAAGGTGAATCCGGGGGAGGTTACGACCTGGGGCATCTGGATCGGGATGTTTGTGATTGTGTTTTCTTTCCTGATTACGCTGGTTTATGTGTGGCTGGCCAACGGCAAATTTGAGGAGATGACGCAAAAAGCGGTGCGGGAAACGCAAGAAGGAGAAAAATGATGGGAAAACATAAGTTTCTGTTTGCCGCGTGGGCGGCGGGTTTTTCAGGCTGCCTGTGGGCGGATGCGTTTACCGGCGAGGTGGAAAAGCAGGCGACCAATTGGACGGCTGTGGTGATGTTCTTTATTTTCGTCGGCGCGACGCTGTGGATTACCAAGTGGGCGGCGAAGAAAAACCGTTCCACCCAGGATTTCTACACCGCCGGCGGCGGCATCACCGGCTTTCAAAACGGGCTGGCGATTGCGGGCGATTTTATGTCTGCCGCGTCGTTTTTGGGCATTTCGGCGATGGTGTTCACCACCGGCTACGACGGCCTGATTTATTCGACGGGCTTTCTGGTCGGCTGGCCGCTGGTGCTGTTTTTGGTGGCGGAGCGGCTGCGCAACTTGGGGCAGTTTACCTTTGCCGATGTGGCGGCCTACCGCCTGAAACAGACGCCGGTGCGCCTGTTTGCGGCTTCCGGTTCGCTGTTGGTGGTGATGCTGTATCTGATTGCGCAGGTGGTGGGCGCGGGCAAGCTGATTCAGCTTTTGTTCGGCATGAATTATTTGTCGGCGGTATTGATTGTCGGTGCGCTGATGGTGGCCTATGTGTTGTTCGGCGGCATGCTGGCGACCACTTGGGTACAGATGATTAAAGCGGTTTTGCTGCTGGGCGGCGCAACGTTTATGTCGTTTATGGTGCTGTATGCCAGCGGTTTCAGCATGGAGACAATGTTCCAAAAAGCGGTTGATACCCACACGCTCGGCGAGGCGATACTCGCGCCCGGTGGCCTGGTGAAAAACCCGATCGACGCGCTCTCGCTCGGCCTGGCGCTGATGTTCGGTACCGCCGGTCTGCCGCATATCCTGATGCGCTTTTTCACCGTGCCCGACGCCCGCGAGGCGCGCAAATCGGTGGTCGTCGCCACCGGCTTTATCGGCTATTTCTACCTGCTCACCTTTATCATCGGCTTTGGCGCGATTATCTTCCTGACCAATAATCCCGAGTTTTTCAAAGCCGTAGTCAAAGACGGCAAAACCGTTTACGAAATGATCGGCGGCACCAATATGGCGGCGGTGCATTTGTCGGCAGCCGTCGGCGGCAACCTGCTGTTGGGCTTTATTTCCGCCGTTGCCTTCGCCACCATTTTGGCGGTGGTGGCCGGACTGACCCTGTCGGGCGCATCGGCGGTGAGCCACGACATTTATTCGTCGGTGATCCGCAAAGGGCGGGCGCAGCCGAAAGAAGAAATGCGCGTCTCCCGCGCCGCCACTTTGGGCTTGGGCGTGCTGGCCATCGTCTTCGGCATTGCCTTTGAAAACCAAAACGTCGCCTTTATGGTCGGTCTCGCCTTTGCCGTTGCCGCGTCTGCCAACTTCCCCGTGCTGATGTTGAGCATGTTCTGGAAAGGGTTGACCACGCGCGGCGCCGTCGCCGGCGGTTTTGCCGGACTGATCGGCGCGCTGGTGCTTATCGTGCTCGGCCCCACCGTGTGGGTGAGCGTGCTGCACAACGAAAGCGCCATCTTCCCCTACGGCAACCCCGCCCTGTTCACCATCCCGCTCGCTTTTATCGTATCGTGGATTGTGTCGGTGCTCGACAAGTCCGAGCAGGCCGCGCAGGACAAAGCCGGTTTCGACGCCCAGTATGTGCGCTCGATGACAGGTATCGGCGCGGCGGAAGCGTCGGATCACTAAATTTCGCGCAACAGAGAAAGCAGCCTTTGCGGGCTGCTTTTTTTGTTTTCAGACGGCCTTTTGCACGGCAGGGCTTCTGCGCCTTATTTGTCCAAACTCAAACGGATTTTGCCGACGATTTCGCCGGTTTCCGACGACAGGTTTGCCACGGCGGCGATGCGTTCGAGTTCGCCGCGCATCAGAGCCTGACGGGCGGGTTCGAGGCGGCGGCAGATGTTGAAGGCGCGGGCGAGGCCGGCGGCCAGCGAGGGGTTGAAGCGGTCGGCTTCGATGATTTTGTCGGCCAAAAAGCGGTAGCCCGAGCCGTCGGCGGCGTGGAAGTGCGGGATGTTGCGGGTGAAGCCGCCGATAAGGGCGCGCACTTTGTTGGGGTTTTGCGCGTTGAAGCCGGGGTGCTGCAAGGCCGTCTGAATTTGCGCGGGGGTGTCGACGCGGCGGGAGGAGGCAATCAGCGAGAAGTATTTGTCCATCACCAGCGGCTGGTCGGCGAACTTAGCGGCGAAGTTGTCGAGCAGGCTGTCGCGCAGGGGGCTGGGGTTGTGGTTGACGGCGGAAAGAATGCCCCATTCGTGGGTCATGTTTTTCGCCATGTCGGGGTAGTTTTGCGCCACCTGTTCGATATGCGCGGGGTCGGCGCGCAGGATAAAGGCGCGGCAGACGTTGCGCAGGGCGCGCCAGCCTGCGGGTTGGGGCGCGTATTCGTAGGGGTTGGGGCACTGTTCTTCCTGCGCGCGCGCTTCTTGGTTGAGGGCGGCGAACTCGTTGCGGAAGGCGGCGGCAATCAGGTCGAGCAGGGCTTCGCGGGCGTGGTGGACGCGCAGGGGGTCGATGTTTTCCATGTCCGCCCACAGCTCGGCTTCGGGCGGCACGGACAGCAGGATGGTGCGGAAGGCGGGGTCGATGTCGGCGGAGAGTACGCGGCCGACGGCTTCGAGCAGGGCGGCATGGTCGGGCAGCGGGCGGTTTTCGGCGAGGGCGTCGATGTTGGCGGCCACGGCGCGGCGGAACAGGGTTTGTCCGGCTTCCCAGCGGGCGAAGGGGTCGGGGTCGAAGGAGAGCAGCAGGCCGAGGTCGGCATCGGTGTAGGGGTAGCGCAGGTGGACGGGGGCGGAGAGGCCGCGCACGAGCGAGGGCACGGCTGCGGTATCCACGCTGCCGAGGACGAATTCTTCTTCTGCGCGGCTGACGGTTAAGACGGCCTCGGTCAGGGTTTTGCCGCCGTATGTGAAGGTCAGGGACTTGCCCGCGCTGTCGATCAGGCCGACTTTGAGCGGCATCTGCATGGGCTGTTTGTCGGCCATGTCGGGCGTGGGCGGCACGGTTTGTTTGACCGTGAGCACGAAGTTTCCGTCTTTCAGACGGCCTGTGATGTCGAGCGTCGGCGTGCCGGCCTGGCTGTACCAGAGGGCGAACTGCTCGAAATCGAAGCCGTTGGCATCGGCCATTGCGGCGCGGAAATCATCGCAGGTAACAGCCTGGCCGTCGTGGCGTTGGAAATAGAGCTTCATGCCTTTTTGGAAGCCTTCTTCGCCGAGGAAGGTGTGATACATGCGCACCACTTCCGCGCCTTTTTCATAGACGGTCATGGTGTAGAAGTTGTTCATGTCCTCATAGCTGGCGGGGCGCACGGGATGCGCCATGGGGCCGGCGTCTTCGGGAAACTGGAAGGCGCGCAGACGGGAGACGTTTTCGATGCGGCGCACGGCGCGGGAGGCGCGGTCGGCGGAAAACTCCTGGTCGCGGAACACCGTCAGCCCCTCTTTGAGCGAGAGCTGGAACCAGTCGCGGCAGGTCACGCGGTTGCCCGTCCAGTTGTGGAAATACTCGTGGGCAATCACGGCTTCGACGCGCTCGAAGTCGGCGTCGGTGGCGGTGCGGCTGTCGGCCAAAACGCAGGCGGTGTTGAAAATGTTCAAGCCCTTGTTTTCCATCGCGCCCATGTTGAAGTCGCCCACGGCCACGACCATGTAGATGTCCAAATCGTATTCGAGGCCGAAGCGGGTTTCGTCCCACTTCATCGCGTGTTTCAGTGACTCGATGCCGAAGCGCACCTTGCCCGCGTCTTCCTTGCGGGTGAAAAATTCGATGGCCACGTCGCGGCCGCTGCGGGTGGTGAAACGGTCGGCCGTGCACACCAAATCGCCCGCAACCAGGGCGAAAAGATAGCTCGGTTTTTTAAACGGATCCTGCCATTTCGCCCAATGGCGGCCGTCTGCAAGCTCGCCGCCGTCGGTTTTGTTGCCGTTGGACAGCAGCACGGGATAGCGTTTTTTATCGGCGACAATGGTGGTGGTAAACGCCGCCATCACATCGGGGCGGTCGGGATAGAAAGTGATTTTGCGGAAGCCCTCAGGCTCGCATTGGGTGTAAAGGTTGCCGCCGCTTTCATACAGACCCATCAGCGTTTTGTTTTCAGACGGCCGCACGCGGGTAACGGTTTCCACGGTGAAATCCCCCGCAGGCGGCGCGGCGACGGTGAGCTTTTCGTTTTCGAGAACATAGGCGGCATCCGCGCCGTTGATTTTGAAGGAAACGAGTTCGGCCGAGCCGTCGAGCACCAGCGGCGCACCCGCGCGTTCGGTGTGCACGGACAGGCGGGCGGTGATTTCGGTGTAATCGTTGCCGATGTCGAAGGTTAAATCGGTTTGCGAAACGGAATGGGCGGGGGCTTGGTAGTCTTTCAGATAATGGACGGTTTTGCTCATGGCGGCGGGCTCTCGTGCGTAAGTTGCAAAAAGCGCGCATTTTAGCCCTTCGGCGGCGCGGCATAAAGATTGAAGGCCGTCTGAAAGCCCGTTTTCGGGGTTTCAGACGGCCTTTCATTTGCCTTCCGCTGCCGTATCGGCTTTCAGATGGCATTATGCCTGCACGGGAGGCCGTCTGAAACTTTTCCAACCGTGTGCCGCCAGCAGGAGCAGTCCCGCCCAAATCAGGCCGTAGGTGAGGTAGGACGAGGGCGGCACGGGCGTGTGCAGCACCAGCACGGCGGCGAGAAAGAGCAGGGCGGGTTCGACGTAGCTCAGCATGCCGAACAGGCTCACGGGCAGAAGCTGCCCCGCTTTCAGGCTGGCCGACATCGCCAGCGCGCTGAACAGCCCCAGGAGCGGCACCAACAGCCAATAGCGCGGCTCGGCGGCCACCAGCGCGGGCGTGTTTCCCTGCGCCAGCAGCCACAGGGCAAACGGCGCCAGCAGCGTCAAATCCAGCGTCAGCCCCTGCAAGGCGGGCGTTTTCATCGCCACGCGGCTGACGTAATACACGGGATAGAGGCCGCACACCCACAGCGTCGCCCACGAAAACGACCCCGCCGCCCACAATTCGTGCGCCACGCCCGCCGCCGCGCAGGCAAGGGCGGCGCTTTGCAGGCGGCTGGGCCGCTCCTTGCGCCACAGCCGCCCGACCAGCACCATCACCAGCGGAAAGAGGAAATAGCCCGTTGCCACGTTCACGCCCTCGCCGTTGACCGGCGCCCACATAAACAGCCAAAACTGGCTGCCGACGTCGGCCGTGCCGGTTAGAAACAGCAGCCGCGTTTTCCAACCGCCGCGCCACAGGCGTAGGGCAAAAGACGCCATCGCGCGCGCGCCGACGGCGTAAAGCGCCATCAGCCACAGCCCCGCCGCCATCGCGGGCATCCGCAGCGCGAACACGCCGGTGCCGTTTATCGGCCGCATCCAGTGGCTGAACAGGTAAAGCACGGCAAACAGGATTTGCGAAAGCAGGCACAGGGCAACGCCTTTGGCCAAGGGGGTCATGGGGTTTCCTTGCGGTTGGGAAAAGAGGCGGATTATAGGCTGTCTGAAAGCAGGAGGCCGTCTGAACATGGATTCAGACGGCCTTTATCAATCGGATGGCAAACCCGGGATGTTTTGCCTTTGCGTAGGCCGGATTCCCGAATCCGACATTTTCCCGCAAGGGAAAACCCGCGCCGTTTCAGGCTGCTTGCCGGTTTGAAAAACGTCGGATACCAGTATCCGGCCTATGCGCTGCAAACCCGGCTATTCCGCCCACCTCCCCCGCAAAAACCCCACAAACGCCCGCACGTTCGCCGTCAGCAGGCGCGTGGCGGTGAGCGCGTGGACGGGCGTCGGTTCGCTTTGCCAGTCGGGCAATACGGCTTTCAGACGGCCTTGCGCCATGTCTTCGCGCACCAAAATTTCAGGCAGCAGCGCGATGCCCAAGCCCGCCGCCGCCATTTGGCGGATCATGCCCGGGCTGTTGGCGCCGAAGCGGCTTTCAGGCTGCACCGTGGCGCGGGTGTCGCCGTTGTGCAGCGTCCATGTTGCACCGTCTGTACCGAAGCGCAGGCATTCGTGCGCCGCCAAACCGTCGGGCGACTGCGGCTCGCCGCGCTCTGCCAGATAGCTTGGCGCGGCGTAAAGGCAGCCTGAAAACGTTGCCAGCGGCGTGGCGATGTAGTCCGAATCCGCCAGCGTGCCCGTGCGGATTGCCAAGTCAAACGGTTCGCCCACCAAATCCACCTTGCGCGGGGTTACGTCAAAATCAAGGCGCAGCAGCGGATAGCGTTCGGCAAACTCGGGCAAGAGCGGCGCAACCATCTGATACGCCAAATCCACGGGCAGCGACACGCGCAGCGCGCCTTTCACGTTTTCGCGCATATCGTCCAACGTGCCGTGCAACAGCCGCGCTTCGGTAACAATCGGCAGGGCGCGTTCCAAGTAATACGCGCCCGCGCCCGTGAGTTCCAGCCGCCGCGTGCTGCGGTTGAACAGGCGCAAACCGAGCGCGTCTTCCAGCGCGGCAATGTGGCGCGACAGGGTGGACTGCGGCATGCCGAGCTTGGCGGCGGCGCGGCTGAACCCGTTGGCTTGGGCGACTTCGACAAATAATGCTATTTCGTTTAAATAATCCATCGTTTTTCCTTTCAGGCTGCCTTGTCGCACCGTAACTGTGTTACTATTTATCTAATTTCACTGTAGTGCCAGAGTAATTAGATACAAAATAAGCAAAATTTTCAGGATAGTGAAATTATATGTTCATTTTTTATATTTTGGGTTTTTAAATAGAAACTACTGCCTATATTTATTCTAATTATAAATATTTTATTAGTATTTAATTAAATGGATATAATATATAAATATTTTGATTGATTTACAAATTGATTGTACTACCAAGTCAAATCAGGAAGTCATAAATATGCAACATTCGTTACAATATATTTTAGATTTTATCTTTAGCTCTAAGCATACATTTGCATTAACAGGTATGACAAAAACGGGGAAAACAATGTTACTGCATAAGCTTGCTGAAAATTTATCTAAAAACGGAAGAGAGTGTGTCATTTTACACCCTAATATGCGTTTAGCTGGTTCTAATGGTGAAAGTATTTATCAACATCTGTATTCATCTCCTCAAAAAACTAAAGATTTGCACACTTCGGAAATTGAAGATTTTCAATTAATAGGCAATAAGGAGACCACCTCCTCCGAAATTCTGCCATTGCGTGCGAATTTAGATTCTAAAAACTGTATTTATTTGCTAGACGATGCTCATTTGCTAAGCAATACTGCTTTTACTACACCAGATGGTAAACGATATGGCAGTGGTAAACTGTTAGATGATCTATTTCAATTCATTGATTTTTCAGGAAGTAAACGTAAAGCCATATTTTTTGGAGATCCCTATCAAATTCAGCGTGGTGATATTTTGAGTCGATGCGAAGACAGTTACGCCTTGCCGTTGCTGGACATTGATACTCCAAATCTTTTGGGATCTTTAAAAATGGCAACACATTTAGCTCATGCACTACAACAACATAGTTTTGCCTCTTTACCTTATTTTCCTGATTCGAAGTTAATTGCTCAAAAAGATAAATCCATCGCTGCTCAAGAGATTTTATCGCATTATCAAAATGATGAGCCTGTTTGGTATTTGACTGAAACACATGAACAAAGTATGCGGTTTAGCCAATGGTTGCGTTCAAAATTAGGATTGTCCAATTTTTTGTCAATTGGTGATTGGTTAGAGATTTATGTTTGGCAAGATGATGAAAATAGGACTATATATTCTGGAAATATTGAGCGTATTTCAGTTACTCAACCAACAGAAGAAATTAAGCAACCATTAAAAGGGCGTGATAAACCTATTTCATTCCAATTACAAGATATTACCTTAGCCAATAAATCAAACAACCCCGTTTTAGTGGAATTTTTGATTAATGAAAAACCTGAATTAGGTGCAGATATAGCAATTGCTGTAAAAGCTTGGAAAAACCAAAAGGAAAAAAAAGAAAAAACAGAGGTTAATCTTGCTTATGTACGCTACGGCTATGCTGCTACGGTACATCACGCACAAGGAATGGATCGCGATATTTGTTATATTAACTGTGCCCATAGTGCAGGGAAGCATTCGGAAGGTTATTTCCGTTGGCTGTATTCGGCTTTAACTGTTGCCACTGAAAAAACGATTTTGCTTAATTTCACACCAGTAACGCCTTTTGACCAAGCAATTTGGAAAATAAATAATCAAGCGGAACAAATTGCCGAACAAATTGCAATAGGAACAGGTTGGATGCTGCCTGAAAATAGTGAAACTGATTTTTCAAATAAATTGAAAGAATACCTTCATCAAATAGCCGAATGTTGTCAGTGCCGTTTGGTTCATCAATCATCACACCATTATTTGGAAAAGTATTGTGTTCAAACAGGGCAGGGAGGATTTGGTTTGCAGATTGCTTATAAAGGCAACCATCGAATTAGTAAATGGCAACATAATGCAAAAGAAGAACAATATAGTGTATTGATTAATTTGGCGGTTGAGTGCGTGGCAAAATCTCCATATACCCCCACTCAGCAAGTACTTTTTAATCATATCTGCCAAAATTTACCTGATTGGAAACCAGTTTCTGTTATTCCTGAAAATGATTACCGGCTAAGTATTGTATTAATGAAGCAGTGGCAGGAACGTATCCAATTCACCCTTAACTTTGACAAACAAGGCGTTGTATCCAGCGTGCATGTCCATGCTGTTACTGATCTTGATTTGATTGATGTAGTAAGAGAAAAGCTATCATGAATTATCAAAATCCAAGTGAGCATATTAAAGCATTACGAAAAGCGGGCAATTTTCAGGCTGCCATTGAGCGGGGCAAGGCATATATCAATGATTTTTATGTATTGATTCAAATCAATTGGGCATATTATGGTCTGATTAAGCAACAGGTTGCCGAAATTATTGCTAAACTGGAACAAGCCCCGCCTAATTACGCCAAGATCAAACAAATTTATGATACGGCACGAGAATATGCAAAACTACCTAACCGTCGGGCAGATTCGTCTTTGTCTAATATCTTGCGTGAATTAACCAAGTTATCTGCGTATTCGCCTGATTATTTGAATTTTATTTATTGGGTAGTGCGAATTGATGGTATTCAGGATGACGATTGGCAAGCTGGCGAATATCAAGGAAAGCAGTTTTCTCCTTTGGTTTGCAGTATTGCTCGGGGTTTGGCGAAATGGGTAAGTCATTTTTCTCAGCAGGCAACATCGGCAGATGTGGAACATATTATTGGATGGCTGGAGAATACCCGTTCGGTTGCAGTTGGTGATGATGTTTTATGGTTGGATTGGGATAGAGTGAAATTACTTAAACAATTGGGTAAACATCAAGAAGCTGCTCAAACTTTAGGTTATCTATTAAAAAATAAAAATAAAGAATTCTGGTTATGGCAAAAAGCAGGGCAACTCTATGCTTCAGAACAACCCGATTTAGCTAAAGCATGTTTTTGTCAGGCTCTACAATGTTGCCAAAAACCTGAATTCAGTGTGAACTTACATATTGATTTAGCACAATTATTGGCAGAACAAAATGAAACAGCTTGGGCAAACGGTGAAGTATTACAAACAAGGAATATTCGTGAACAGCATGGTTGGAAAATAGGCGATGCCTTACAAAAATTATTAGATGCAGATTGGTATTCTCCTGAGAATGCACTGTCCAATGAGGAATTAATCAAACAATATCAACAATATGCCCCTGAAGCTTTAGTTTTATGTTTTGATGATGTACAGGAATATGATGCTAATTTTGATACGGTATTTACTTTACCTTTGCCAGCAGATGCCCCAAAAAATAAGAATCCAAAAAAACTAGCAAAATTTATTTTCCGCCCTAATGAAAAAGGGAAAGCTATTTCAATTGTGGGTACAGAAACAAAAGAAGTTGCATATTTTCAGTCAGGGACACCCGTTTGCTTATTAATCGGAAAAGCAGCCAATGGACGACAAACTATTCTGCACATCAGCTCTCGTGAAAATGGTCAATTATGGGATTGTGCAGACAAACGAAATGGCGTAGTAGAGAATTTAAAAAACAATAAGATTGGGATATTTTTTAATCGTAATAGCTATGTATCAGCATCAATGGGAGCATGGCAAGGAGATTTGCCAAATATAGGCGATAACGTATTGGCTTATACGGCGTACAATCAAAAAAAAGAAACGCAAGAAATATTATTAGCACAAGCACAAATAGATGTTTTTTTGAAAAATGAAGATATAAAAATAATTTCAGGCTGCTTGAAACGTCATGAAAAAGGCTTTGCTTTTGTAGAGGATGTATTCGTTGCCCCATATCTCCTACAAGATTTTGATGATGAAAGTGAATTACAAGTAGAAATTATTGCAATTTATAGTAAAAACCCAAAAAAATCAGAATTTAGTTGGCGTGCAATTAAAATTAAAACCAAATAAATTCCAGTTCCTAAAATTGTCAAAATTATTTTGAGCTGTCTGAACGGATTCAGACGGCGTTTTTTTAGGCTGTTTTTTTATCAAAATTATTCCATATTCGGATAAATGTTATCCGTTTTACACCGTTTATCCGAATACGCATCGCGCTTATACTGGCAGCACTTTCAACCAAGCCCAAACAGGATATCTCAAATGAAACTCTTACAACCCTACGCCCTAGGGACTGTTGACATTCAATTTTTCACAGTATCATACAGATATGACCAGATATACCCTATCCGATGCCCAGTGGACAGCCATCGAACCGCTTTGTCCGGGT